>JAUHXW010000425.1 GCA_030426705.1 Gammaproteobacteria bacterium | reverse complement strand
ATGATCATTTTGGTGTCCTGATCGTTGGTTTTGTCATACAGTTTGGCCAAGCGGTCACGACTGTTCTGATCATCTCGCATACTGAGCATTTGAATGGCTACGCGTTGTAAGTCAATGTTGTCATCTTTGCTGATGAATTCAAACAATATGTCGCTGACTTTTGGAGAATCACTCAAGCCCAGCATTTGGATGGCATTTTGCTTCACCCGAATGGATTCAGATTGTTCCAATAAGGCCTGCACCTTGGGCAAGGCTTTGTCGGGTTGATTGAACATCAATTGCTGTAAGGTAAACAGTTTCAGCTCTTCATCAATGGCTTGCTGATAAGCGGCAGGTTCGCCGCCATCACCATGTTCAAACAGCAGAACCTTGGCATCGTCCACCCATTGACTTTGTTCCTGGGTTTTAATTAAGCGTTCAAGAATCCGTTTGGCCTGCGCATTCTGATTCAGTTGATAATGAGCATAGGCCTGCCAATAGCTGGCTGCTGCTTTGAGTTTTCGCTCTTTGGCGGCTTGTTCAAAAGCTTTTATCGCATCCAGCCAATCTTTACTCATCATGGCAGCATGGCCATATTCGTAAGAATCTTGGGGGTCATCAAATTGACTGATGGCTGTCGTGGCACTGATCAACAAGGTCAGTAAGCCAAATGTTTTGAAGGTATTTCGCATGATTGTGCTCCTTAAATAATGTTGTTTTCTTTAGCCAATTGTTGTTTCATGGCTTTGATTTGAAACATCAAATCCTTACCATTTGAACTGTTCACTAAATTGGCCTGGGGTTGTTGTCTGGAATCTGACTGGTCGTATGTCGGTGCACCATTGGCATACTCCAGCAAGATGGGTTCCAGATTGGTTAAAATTTGTTCGGCAAATTGACCGTCGTAGTGGGTCAACGCCTGTTTAAAAATTCGATTCGATGAAAGCAGTCGCTGGGCTGTGGCCTGGCCATTGAAAGTACCAGTTCCGTTACTCACTTGGGTCAAAAAGATTTCACTCTGGGTCAGGTGTAACTGAATGTTCTGAGCCAATAACTGCTCTCTGAGTTCGGTGTTGATGCCTTCATTGCCTTGTTGTTTGCCGGCTATAAAAGCCACCATCAACAGAACCATCACGCCTGCCAAACTGGCCAGGGAAAACTGGGGTTGAAACAGCCAGGTTCGACATTTGTGTAACCAGCCGTTATGTTCAGACACTGGTTTATTAGTTTCTTCAATCACCAGCTTATCGGCTATTTTGTTCCACAACTGTTGTCCATAATCATCGGGTAATTCATGTTGGTTTTGGATGTGTTCGATGGCATTCATGTCTGCCTCCAGTTGATCCAATTGCTCGCACTTCTCAGGGGAAGCCAGACATTCATCAATCTCTTGTTGATCGGCTTCATTCAGATAAATCATCAATAATTTTTCATCGTCTTTGTGATTCATACATTCACCTCTGCGGTCAATTGTTTGCGTAATTTCTGTACTGCCCGGAAAATGGTTTGTTTGCAGGCGTTACTTTTGATGTTCAAAACTTTTGCGGTTTCACTTATGGAATAGCCCTGATGGTGTTTCATGGTGATGGCCAATCGTTCTACATCACTCAGATCTGACATGGCTCGGGTTAATCGTTGGTTTAAATCCAGGTGTTCATCAGCAGATATTTGTTGATCGCTGATTTCAATTTGTTGATTGGGCTCATCCAATGAGTGCGCCAGTTGACGGTTGGCTTTGCGCAGGTAATCAATGGCGCTGTTGGTGGTGATGCGCAACAGCCAAGTTGAGAATTTGGCTTGGGCCTGGTATCTGCCTATGGCCTGAAAGGCCTTGATAAAGGTTTCCTGTGCCACATCTTCAGCACTGCTTGAATCAGCGGTATAACGATAAGCCAGATGATTGACGGCCTTGGCATAATGTAAAACAATCAGCCGGAAAGCATTTTTATCACCGCTTACGGCTCTATTGACTGTTTTGGCATCAATTTCATTCATCATGCCAGCTTAAACGCAGTTAATTCTGTTTGGTTATTTTTTTATTTGAATTTTTTTAGACTTTTTATCTTTGATTATGAATGA
>JAUHXW010000082.1 GCA_030426705.1 Gammaproteobacteria bacterium | reverse complement strand
GGGTAACATCACAAATCAATAAACTGAGCAGGTATAGGCTGGCAAGCATTCTTTTCATCAGCTCATTTAATCACAAATGCCAATCAGGATAAAAGCGTTGTTGCTTAAAACCATTGCTGAAAAACTGCTGGCAGCCGGGTTGTATTTTGGTAAGATGTTTGCACTTAGAACAATGATAACGAGCATGGCACAAAGCCCACAGATTGAATCCAAAGACCAGTTGATTGAATACCTGGCTTCAGGCTGTAAACCCAAATCCGAATGGAAGGTGGGTACAGAACATGAAAAATTCGGTTTTCATCGCAACAATAAACAGCCACTACATTATGGCGAACCAGGTGGTATCAAAGCCATCCTCGAAGGCTTGGTTGAACAATTCAATTGGCAGCCGGTTTATGAAGGCGAACACATCATTGCGCTCAAACGTGATGGCTGTTCCATCACTTTAGAGCCGGGTGGCCAGTTGGAACTATCAGGTGCACCCTTAAGCGACGTGCATCAAACCTGTACCGAAACCGGCGTCCACCTCAAGGAAGTGAAAGCTGTGGCAGAACCGATGGGCAGTGCTTTTTTGGGGATGGGTTTTCATCCTTTGGCCAGCCGAGACGACATCAGCTATATGCCCAAAGTTGGCTCATTGGGTCTGGACATGATGAAAAGAACCTGCACCATACAAGCCAATCTGGATTTCTCATCTGAGGCTGATATGGTGAAAAAGTTCCGGGTTTCATTGGCCTTACAGCCTTTGGCCACCGCGCTGTTTGCCAATTCACCTTTTACCGAAGGGCGAGACAATGGTTTTGTGTCATACCGTTCGCATATCTGGACAGACACCGATGCGGATCGTTGTGGCATCATACCTTTTGTATTCGATGAAGGCATGGGCTTTGAGCGCTATGTCGATTACATGCTGGATGTGCCGATGTATTTTGTTTATCGTGAAGGTCGCTACATCGATGCTGCCGGTTTGTCTTTCAGGGATTTTATGCAGGGGCATTTGTCGGTGTTACCCGGTGAAGTACCAACCATCAAAGATTGGGAAGACCATTTGACCACAGCATTCCCTGAAGTACGCTTGAAAAAATTCCTGGAAATGCGTGGTGCGGACGGTGGTCCCTGGCGAAGGATTTGTGCCTTACCGGCTTTATGGATAGGATTGCTTTATGATCAGCAGCAGTTGGATTCAGCAGCTGACTGGGTGGCCGACTGGACGCTGGAAGAGCATCAGCACTTGCGTGACAATGTGCCCAAATATGGTTTAAACACCTCGTTCCGCGGTGGTAGAGTCCGTGATTTGGCCCTAAAAATGTTGAGCATGTCGCGGACAGGCTTAGAGAAAAGGGCCATCAAATCACCCTGTGGTAAAGATGAAAGCATTTACCTCGAACCTTTACAAATCATTGCCGACACAGACGTGACACCCGCTGAAAGAAAGCTGGGCAAGTACCACGGCGTGTGGGATAAAAATCTGGATGCCTTGTTTGAAACGTATGCTTATTGAACCAGTAAAGTATTTATTAAACAAATTTATAAACAAATGAAATTAATTACAATATTGAAGTTTTGGATTTTTATTGTGTTGTCTAATACTGCGTATGCAAATGAAATTATAAAAATTCATGCTATTCACAAAGAATCATTTGCTTGTACAGAGCATTGGGATGGACAGTTTAAATTTCTTGGCGATGCACTTGGTACTGATTGTGTGATTAAAGGTTGGTATAAAGATGAAAAACGTATGTTTCAAAGGTCTTTTAGCAATGATGGATTTGAAAATGAAGACTGGTTTGGTTTTAACAAGCCAGTGTTGGCTCCTTGTGATTGTGTGGTAGAAAAAATTCACAATAATCCTGTGACTAACCAGCCTGGAATTATGAAGCCAGGCCGTGCAAGTTCCATCACATTTAAAACAAAGGATAATAATCGAATATTGATTGCCCATGTTCGTGAAATTTCAATTGAAGAAGGCCAACAAGTGAAAAGTGGTGAGCTGGTTGCAAAAGTAGGCAATAATGGTTATAGCAGAAATCCTCATATCCACATTGGTGCATGGGATAATGACAATAAGCCACTACAAATCCGTTTTGATCAAGCTACTATTGGTTTGGAATTTCGGCAGAAAATGAAGAACAAGTAATCACAAAATCTGTTTCAAAGCAAAAATCAATCGATCAATAATGGTCGTATGGCTTGATTCTCCCATCAGGCCTATGCGCCATATTTTGCCAGCCATGGGGCCGAGTCCAGCGCCAATTTCTATACCAAACTCATTGAGTAAACGAGCGCGAATGGCCGCTTCATCAACTCCTTTGGGTACCTTAACCACATTCAGTTGAGGCAAAGCAATGCTGGCATCAACAAACCGCTCCAAACCGAGTGATTCCAATTCTTGCCACAAATACTCGCTGTTTTCACGATGCCGCTTGAAACGAGTTTCCAATCCTTCTTCAAGCACCAGACGCAATGCTTCGTGTAAAGCATAGTTCATGTTGATGGGTGCAGTGTGATGATAAGCTCGATTACCATCAGTCCAGTAATTGGCCACCATCGACAAATCGAGGTACCAGCTTTGTGGTTTGGTCTTGCGGTTTTGAATCAATTGTAAACCCCGTTCTGAAACACTTATAGGCGCCAGACCTGGTGGGCAGCTTAAACATTTTTGAGTGCCAGAATAACAGCCATCGACACCCCATTTGTCTAATTCAACGGGTACGCCAGCCAAAGAAGTGACTGCATCTAATAACAGCATAACATCATGTTTCTTCGCCAGGTCCGCCACTTCGTCCATGGGTTGCCAAACACCTGTAGAAGTTTCGGCATGGACTATGGCCAATAATTTGGCGTCTGGATGTTGGGACAGCGCAGCATCAATATCAGAGGGGTTGATGGCTGTACCCCATTCTGCTTTGACTTCAACCACATCAGCACCACACCTACTGGCCACATCGGCCATGCGAGTACCGAAGACACCATTGACACAAACCACGGCTTTATCACCTGGCTCAATGAAGTTCACAAACAAAGTTTCCATGCCTGCGCTGCCAGTACCGGATACGGGTATGGTAAGTTGATTTTTGGTTTGAAAAACCTGTCGTAACATCACTTGAATTTCATTCATCAACCGCAGGAACTCAGGATCTAGATGGCCTATAGTTGGTTTGGCCAGTGCTTGATAAACCTTTTCATGGACTTCACTGGGACCTGGTCCCATCAGGGTTCTTATAGGTGGGTTAAATGTATGCATGATTTAGGAGTTGTTTAATGATATGTCATTGTAAACATTTTGAATGGTAGGTTGAATACAACTTTTTGCTAAATATAAAAAAACCCGGCATTGAGCCGGGTTTGTGGGGAATAAACAATTTATTTAATGTTCCTGCATCAAGTTCATTATTTTGATGTTTTCCCTGAGCCAACGGCCACCTTCAGATCCTTGATAAGTGACATCTACTGTAGTGGTGCCATCAGTATCCAAATCTCTTAAGGTATTTGATAAATTCAAGATTATACTGCCTGAATCTATCATGGTTCTTTCAATAAGCGGAGCGGTTCGCCCATAGCCAAAAACATCCACCATGGGTACCATAATGTCTTTGTTGGGTTCGAAACCAGACGCATTGCCGACTGCCCAGCGCGCATTGCCTGCCGTATCATAATAGAAAATGTATGCAATAATGATGTCACCAGTTTGAGCCAATGAATAACCCCATCCGTTTTCTTCAAGCCCACCCCACCAAGCTGTACCAAAATCCGGTTCAGGACGTGCTTTGTCTGCTATCAGTGGCATAATGCACCAGGATTCGGTTACATTGTTAATACGCCAGGTAGCGAGTGCTACATACGCCTCTGGTCTTGAAATACCATCCTGACATGCCGGATGATCTTTAACCGTGTTGGAGTTGAAATCTATCGACAACCTACCGTCAGACAGGTCTTCATCTGGGTATATTGGGTTGCTATCTGATGGATTGCTGTTGTAATCATATTTAAATTTACTTAATGTGCCAGGTTCAAAAGCCTGGTTTAAAACGCCGTTGCTTAGCGTTGTAACAGAATTGTACCATTCAGGATTTCCTTCATTATCATAGGTGTAGAACATTGAATAATGACGACCATCTGCAGTACCAACAGCTTCAATGATAAAGCCATGTCCGTCATGTGCCGGATCAAACCACAGCCCTTTATTGGGGTGAGTATTGTCGGTACTTTCACACACATCACAAACCACTTCATTTTGTTGATACACATTACTGACAGAAATGTCATCAAGCCAAAAGCCTTCGAGAGAGGTGTTGGTGTCTGAAACCATGCGGAATCTTATTTGCGCTTTTTGTCCGACATATAGTGATCCTAAATCAACTTCAACATCTCGCCAGGCCAATTGCGTTCCGGACCATGCAAACTGAGCCTGGGCTGTGTTATTTGTGCTCAGTTGACCATCGTACGGAATAGAGCTGAGGTAACCGATATCGAACCAATTGTCTGTGCCTTCTAGGCGCATTTCCAGCACCAAGCCATCCCAGTATTGGGAGCTGTCGCCTTCGGTGTTGTATGACATGGCAAATTTCAACTTGTTACCACCACCATCAAAAGTCAGCCATGGAGTGAGCAATGATTTATCAGAAAAGGCATCTTCATTGGTGGTGAACCAACTGTTGTTGCCAGAGTTAACACTGTCAGTGACTTGAATCCAGCCATCGTTGCCCAGTGACAATACCGATTGCATTTTGCTGTCAATGCTTTCTGCTCCATCTTGGAAAGTACCACGTTCTGTGATGATGTTGGCTGCAGTTTGCACCTTGATTTGTGTTTCATAGCTTCCTTCACTGGTGCTGATTGTTACTGGAATTTCAAGTTCAGCAAGGCAATTGGCATTGACACTTAAACTTGATCCCAGGGCTATGGTTTTACTGGCGAAACCATCAAGTGCAAAGGATTGTTGGGCATCGGTGAAATTAACCAGATCGGGTTCATTAAACAGTAAAGTGACTTGATCAAAGTTTTTGCCAGAATTGTTTTTAACTGCAACCATCAACTTGCCTGACTCACCCAAATCCATGATGTTATCCACATCACAGCTGGAATTGGTGCCAATAAATTTAATCAAAGACACATCAATGGGTGTTTTGGTGGCTTTGTAGGTGCCACGACCATGTGTTCCGATAAACAAGGCATCGTTGTTCCAAACCAAATCAATGACTCGAGTGTAAGCAGGGCCATAATCAAACTGCGTCCAGTTATAGCTGTTGCCAGATTTTTCACCTACCCAAAGTCCAAGTTCGCTGCCTACATAGAGCACATCGGCATCATTAGGATCATTCAAAACCTGGTACAGAGGCATGTCTGGCAGGTTGCTGGAAATACTGCTCCAGCTACCACCGCCATCGGTACTGCGTAAAATTCGGTTGGAGTCATAATCACCAAAAGTGGCATACAAGGTCTTGCCTGAATTGTCAAAAACATCGACCTTGATGTCGGTTACAACCGAGCCTGCTACGCCAAGATTGGTGGCTGGGGCAATATCTGTAACAGTATTGCTGGTACCCAGACCGGAAACTTTAACAATCTGGTTGTCGCCGGTTGCGACTGAGTTACTCATGCCAGCATAGGCTTCGGAAGTGATGTGTGGGTTGAATGCCAAAGCTGTTACGCTGGCACCATTGATGGTGTCTGTGACATCCTGCCAGCTTGCGTTATCGAGGAATCGGGCATTGTTGGTGAAAAAGACATTGTCAGTACCGACCAGCATGCGATTGCCATTGTTTTCATCCAGAACAAAGGGTTGTATAAATCTGGCTCCTTCGGTATCAGGTAGTTCCATGGCTTCTGCGGTGAAACCGCCGTCATTGGAACCATACAATTGACCTCTGACATAGGAGCCATAAACATATTGACCTTGTTGTTGATCCCAGGCACTGTAGCCACCATCTCCACCTTGCCATTCTAACCAGGCTTGCTGGTCGCCAAAAAACAGCTGTGAGCCATTGTCCTGGGTTCCGGATGTGATTTTTTGGCCATTAGGACTGACTGCAATGCCATAACTTTGGGAAATATTCAGTCCATTGTTCAAATGAACCCAGGTATCACCACTGTCTTCTGATTTTGAGACACCACCATCACTGACCGTATAAATATGCTCACTGTTGTGCGGACTGAAAAAATATCCGTGGTGATCGGCGTGAATGTATTGTGCCAAAAAGCCAGGTCTCGACCACCACCAGGTTTTTTGGTCGATGCTGGCTCCAGCGTCTTGAGTTGCAAATTGATCAACTGCGCCCATAATGACGTGATTTGAATCATCAGGATTCACTGCTATGGCCAGGTCATACCAGCCCTGGCGTTCGATAAAATTGGTGTTGGAATCTGTTTTTTCAAAATTGGTGTTACTTGAACCAATTGATCGGTACAAGCCAATGGTTCCAGGTGTTGTTTCATCATCAATTTCTTCTGCTTCAGTTGATACAGCAATATAGGTTTTGCCATCAGTGCCAAAGGCTATTTCCATGCGTTCAACGTCCAAATCAGGTAAACCATGATTATCCAGTTTGGCCCAAAAATCACCGCCGTTGGTGGAGCGCATAATGAAGTTATTCATTTGAATTTCATCTTCGACCTGGATGTTGACATTGACAGGTGGTGTCCCTGAACGCATTCGATCACCCAAAGTTTTTGAAATCATTACTGCAGGAATATTGATGTCAGAATCCTCACCGCCCATGGCAAAGGGTTCCTCTGCGGTGTTGTTAAAAACGATGGCAGCAATGGCGCCAGCATTTTGGGCATTAATGACTTTTACTGTAAAGTTACAAGATCCTCTTTCAATCAGTGCGATTTTACCATTGATGTCGTTCAGTATGGTTTCACAGCCATCGCGTGCAATGTTAGTGCTATCTGCAACCAATAATACTTCGCCAGATATACCAGAGTTAGGAATTTCAGGGCCAAAAGCTGCAGGAACAGCCGGATAACTACCACTTAAATTTGCAGGGGTACTGATTTGCATATTGACTACTTCAACATTGCCTTCCCCAAAATGATAAGCCAAAACATGGTTAGGGTTAGATGGATCAACTTTGAGGTCAACAAATCCTCGGCCATTGGTTTCAAAATTACTGACCTCGGACCAATTGTTGCCTTCATCAGTGGTTTTGAAAATGCCAGTGCTGGTAGCAGCCAGAAAGGTATCGCTGCCAGGGATTCTGGCCATGCGATTAACGAAATAGAAATCCGTTCGATCAGTAAAACCATAACGTTCCCAGGTTTCACCAAAATCCTCTGAAACAAAAATACCAAAACCTTGCGCCGCATCGAAATTAAAGAAGCCTTCGCCAGTACCTGCATAAACTTTTTCTGGATTATCAGGATCAATCAACATGCTGCCAATCACGATATTGGCCAAAAAGTCGGTTTTGGCTTCCCAGGTCAAGCCATCATCGGTGGACTTCCAGACACCACCAGAGACACCACCGGCCAATAAATGACCTTCACGTTCCGGATGAATCACAAAACCACGGATACGCCCACCGAAAATACCCGGACCCAGTTCTTCAAACTGTAAAGCCGGTAAATCCTGATTGGCTTTTTGCGCTTTGGCTTGTTTGATTAACTCAATGTTTTGCAAATTGAGCTGAGCAGGTGAAGTACCTTTGGGTGTCCTGCGCATACTGGCCAACCATGCTGCGGCTTGATCTGGCTGATCATATTTCTTGGGTTCTTTTTTGCTTTTGTATAAGCCGTTCTTGTCAGTTGATATCAGTTCATTTGGCGAAATGAAGTGTTGAGAAATAACCGAAAGAGTCACAAAGGAAATAAATAGGGTCAATGCTTTGATGATGTGCATGGTTTTATTGAACTTGGAAAAGAAAAAATTTTAGCACAAAAAAAACCGGCGGCATGTGAAAATGCGCCGGTTTTTTGTGATACGGTGTCCGGTTTGGTTATTGGAAAATATAACCTACTAAGGTCAAAACAACCGTATAAGGCAAGGCCATCCAAACCATTTGCATATAACCCAAGCGAATGGCTGGCGCCAATGCCGAAGTTAACAGGAACAAGAAGGCGGCCTGACCATTAGGTGTTGCCACACTCGGCAAGTTGGTTCCGGTGTTGATCGCAACTGCCAAGGTATCAAAGTGTTCTCTGGTGATATTACCGGCATCAAACTGAGCCTTGACTTCATTGATATAAACAGTCGCAACAAACACATTATCACTGATGGCTGACAAGATACCATTGGCCAGGAAGAAGGCCTTGGGTTGTGCTTCAATTGGCATCGCCAATACCCAGTCGATCACAGGTTTGAACAAATTTAAATCATGAATCATGCCTACGATCACGAAGAAAATACACAACAGTGATACAAACGGTAAAGATTCTTCGAAAGCGTGACCTATGCGGTGTTCTTCATTGATTCCGGTCATGGCTGTAACAAAAACCAACAGCACCAAACCAATCATACCTGGTTGCATTAAATGTAATGCCAGGCCAATGATCAATAAGACACCACTGAGTCCTTGGATTATGAGTGCATATTTTTCTTTTGTGGTGCGTTTTTCGTCTTCTTCTGTTAAATAATTTTCCAGAATTTTTCTGACACCATCATCTAACTTGGCGCCAAAGCCAAATTTGCCAGTCACCTCCAAAAGTATGACAGTTAAAAGTCCAGCTATTACTGCTGGAACCGTAACATGCGCCATTTCCATGGCAAACTGAACAAATTCCCAGCCCATTTTTTCACTGATCAGCAAGTTTTGTGGTTCGCCAACCTGAGTACAAACACCACCGAGTGCCGTTCCAACTGCACCGTGCATCACCAACGATCTTAAAAAAGACCTGAATTCTTCAAGCGTATCTCCACCCATCTGTTGTCTGTCTTTGACTTCATTGTGGTCGTAATCAATATTCATGGTCGAATGAACTTTTTCATATACCCCATACAAAGCCACAAAAACGGTAATCAAAACCGCCATCACAGTAAGTGCATCCAAAAAGGCTGATAATACGGCTGCTGAAATTGAAAACATCAGTGACAGCACGATTTTATTTTTCACCTTCATCAGGATTTTGCCGAAAATGTAAATCAACAGAGGTTTCATGAAATAGATAAAGCTCACCATGAAAACCAACAACATGATGACCCCAAGATTGGCTTCTATTTCATGCCAAACGGTGTCTTTATTTGTCAGTCCTAAAGCCATAACCGCTAAAGCCAATAAACCACCAGATTGGAGTGGGTAACATTTCAAAGCCAAGGCTAAAGTCATGATAAACATGGCAATAAAAGCCCAACCCATTATGGTTTCGCCCAGCAAAAGGTTCAGCGGATAACAGGCAGCCAAAAACACCAGAAGGGTGGTTTTAAACCACCTTGGGCTGTTGCCAAGAAATTCAGAGTAAAAAGTATTCAGCATAATTGTTCCAATAAATTCGGTAATCCAGTCGAAAGACTACCTATGTTTTGATTAACTGGATGCGTCAATCCAAGCGATCCAAACCAACCCACAACCTCAATAACGGTGTGTGGAAAACAAAGGCAGGCATTTTACCATGAGAAACCCGCACAACAGCTATCATTTCGTAAAATTTGATCCCAGCTATCAGGGATTTTATAAGAAAGGTCTTTGTAGCTGATTAAGTCAACACATAAAAACCCGGAAAGGAGAAATCAAATTTAAATCACAAGTTGAAGCGCTTGATATACTGCATTGAGTTAAAATATCGACATGCCTACCCCCAGCAAAATGATCCCCGGAATTTTAATGGCCATTATTGTGGCTGTGCTTGCTTTTGGTATAGGCGAGTATAGCGGTCTAAGTGCCAATCTGGTGGCCATATTGTTGGGGTTTGTATTGACCAATTTATTGGGCCAAAACAATCAGTTTTTGACACCTGGAAGTCAGTGGTGTGAAGGCAAAGCTTTGGCCATTGCGGTGGCTTTGTTGGGGGCTCAATTGAACCTTTCAGCATTGGTAGCTATCGAGGCCAAGCACCTTTTGTTGATTGTCAGTGGTTTGTTTTTCACTTTTTTGATGACATTGGTTCTGGCTAAGCCACTGCGGATAAACCGGCAAGAAGCTTGTTTGTTGGCCAGTGGGCAGGGGATTTGTGGTTCTGCGGCAGTGATGGCAT
>JAUHXW010000424.1 GCA_030426705.1 Gammaproteobacteria bacterium | reverse complement strand
TCTGTATGCGCCCAAAAGCATGATTGAACGATTTGCCGAACTCAGAGAAAAAAATATCACCCTAGAAAAAAAACAATACATGCGCGGCTTGACCAAGGTGTGGTGTGGTTTTTTTGTCATCAATGCCGCCATTTCTATCTATACACTTTTTCTCAGTGATAAATACTGGATGTTGTACAACGGGCTCATCAGTTACCTGTTAATTGGCTTCTTGATTGTGGGTGAATTGTTGTTTCGTCATTGGGTTATCATGAAAAGGCACGTATGAACATTGATGCCTGGAAAACATTTCCCGATGAGCATGTGTTGATTGCTTCGCCAGAACACGACATAACGGTTGGTCAAATTCGAAATTTGGCTTTTTCTGTTCAAAATCAACTTGAGCAAGCTGATGTTCAATCATGTGCTTTGTTTACAGCTGATATTTTGCAATTTGTGGTGGTTTTTCAGGCTTGTATAGCGGCTGATATTGATGTGGTGCTACCAGCCAATAACCTGCCTGAGACGATTTCTTGCCTGGATGTGGATTGTTTTATTGGTGATTGGGGCGAACAAGCCTTGTCAATCAATATGTCAACCAATAGCAAACTCGCAACTAAGCTAAAAACTCACAGTAGCAGCAAGGTGACTTTGTTTACTTCTGGTAGTACTGGTCAACCCAAGTCAATCACCAGAAGCGTAGTTCAACTATTCAAAGAAGTTGAGGTGTTGAATCAAACATTTTCACAGGGTTCAAGCCAACTTTTATTTGTTTCAACGGTTTCTCACCAACACATTTATGGTTTGCTTTTTACCATCTTGTGGCCACTGTTCAAAGGACATTCCATTTGGCATAAATTGATTCCTTTTGAGGAAATGATTGACGACATCAGTCAACTTAAAAAAACTTGGGTATTGGTTTCCAGTCCTGCTTTTTTAAAGCGCATTTATGAATCGCACCATGTAGAGGTGTCTCCTGTTAAGGTATTTTCCTCTGGTGGCGTCCTGACCAATGAACAACATCAACAAGCAGAACAAAAGTTATCAGCACCCATAATTCAGGTTTATGGTAGCAGTGAAACAGGTGGTATCGCACACAGAGGCTTGCATCAGGATTGGCAGTTTTTTGAGGAGGTTTCAGCCAAAATCACAAAAGGGCAGTTGTGGGTTAAATCACCATTTTGCTTCCAAAATGACTGGCTTTGTACGCAAGATTTGATAGAGGTTACCGATGACGGTTTTAAGTTATTGGGGCGCAGTGATCGGATTGTAAAAATAGAAGAAAAACGCATTTCACTTAATTTGATAGAACAACAGGCTGTTAAACTTGATTGGGTTGTTGATGCTGCTGCTTTGGTGTTGGAACAAGGGCGACAATACATAGCTGCTGTCTTTGAAATCAGCGAATCGGGTGTTGAATTCATCAAACAACATGGTGAAGTTGAGTTAAAAAAAACCATTAAAGCGGCATTGTCTCAAAGTATTGATAAAATCGCCTTACCACGAAAAATCAGGTTTACCACCGCGCCCTTGGTTAATGCTCAGGGCAAAAAAGTGAAGGCAGAGTTGTTAAAATTGTTCATATGAAGTTCCCTGAATATACAATCATCGATAACCATCAGCAAGATGAAGGCGTGGTGATGAAATTTGCTTTGGAATTGGCACCTGATTTGGATTTTTTCGATGGTCACTTTGAACAAGTGCCTATTTTACCCGCTGTGGCTCAATTGCACATTGTGCATCGTTTGGCACAACAATATTTGCAGATCAGAAAGGGCTTTTGTGGTTTTCGTCAGTTGAAATTTATGTCGCCAATACAACCACAAGACAAAGCCTTGTTGAACATTCAGTTTAATCTTGTTAAAGAGCAATTAAGTTTCTTTTATGAAGTTGATGGTAAAGTCAAATCAAAAGGTGTTTTGCTTTATCAGTTGGGTCAGGCATCATGAGTAATCAATTCTGTGTCATAATTCCTATTTACAATCACCACCATAAACTAAATGAGTTGTTGCATGATTTGTTGCGATTTGAATTACCTATTTTTCTGATTGATGATGGCAGTGAAGCCAGTTCTCGGGATAAAATCATCCA
>JAUHXW010000081.1 GCA_030426705.1 Gammaproteobacteria bacterium | reverse complement strand
CAATCAAAACTCTGTGATTTTGTTTGTTGCAAAATTCTGCTAAATTTTCATGGGTTTCAGTATTGAATCTTGTGGGTAACTGACTGTTGAAATCTAATACATGATTGTCTTTGCTTTCATTTGATTTTGGGTTAACAAAGATGTTCTGAAATTTTTCCAAGTCCTGATAGGTGGTGTCAGCATTAAGATACAATTGATCTGGATGCAGAATGGGGCGTTGCACATCATGACGACGGTCTTCATAACGCGCTTTGATTTGTTTCTCCCAGGTTTTAAGCACCGGGGCTGTTTGGTGACAATGCACAAAAACCGTATCATTCGGCAAATAATCAAAAATATCAGCCAATTCCTGATGAAACATCGGTAAATATTGCTCAATGCCAGAAAACTTGATGGACTTTCTGACATCCTGATATAAGGTGTTTTTTCGGGTATCAACATCAAACCATTCACGGAAACGGCTTAAAAACAATTCTCGAGCTTTGTCATCAAATGGAAACTCATTGGCTGGCATCACTTGAATTTGCTCGGTTTCCCTGATGGTTAATTGTGTGTCTGTATCAAAAATTCGGATGGTTTCGATTTCATCGTCAAACAACTCAATGCGAAACGCATCCGATGAGCCCATTGGGAACAAATCCAAAACCCCACCTCGCACCACAAATTCACCGGGTTCACGCACTTCATTAACATGGATATAGCCATTTTTCTCAAACAACGCCCGCCAACGATGCAAATCAAAAGTGTCACCCGTGTTCAAACTTAAACTGCGACCGACAATGAAATCCTTGTTGGGCAATTTTTGCATCAGGTTTTGTGCTGGCATCACCACAATGGCATTTTGCTTTACCGTACTGATTTTTGCCAAAAACTCCATGCGCTCAGATACGATGTCTGGATTCGGCGAAAACACATCATAGGGTAGGGTGTCCCAAATAGGAAAGTGCAACACATCAATGTTTTGACTACCAGAACACAGCTTAATCTCAGCTTCCAAAACCCGACTGTGATGCACTGAATCAGTCAAAACCACCAATAAGCCCGGATGTATTTCATGAAATTCATTGATGGCCAAAGGCAAACCCAATCCTTTTAGGTTGAGCCAATTCTGATTGTTTGAATGTGGGTATTGTGCCGGAAAAAGCATGAATTCCAATCGTTAGCAAAGATTGCGCATTTTATACTGTTGTTAGTTGAAATAAAATACAGCATTTATATTGCTTTTAAGTGTTCAAACCATTAAAATTCGCGCTCTTTTCCTTGCTGCACTGGTGTTTTTGTCCATCGGGCGGCTTTTATTAACCGTAAGGAGTTACAAATGAGACATTATGAAATTGTCATGTTGGTCCATCCGGATCAATCTGAGCAGTTGCCTGCGATGATCGAAAGATACTGTGGCATGGTAACTAAAAGTGGTGGTGTTATCCACCGTTCTGAAGACTGGGGTCGTCGCCAGTTGGCTTATTCAATTGAACGCTTGCACAAAGCACATTACTACCTGTTGAATGTAGAATGTGGCCAAGAAGCGATTGATGAGATTGTTGATGCGTTCCGATTCAATGATGCGATTTTGCGTCACTTGGTATTGGCCAAGAAGAAGGCCGAAACTGAAGATTCACCTTTGAAAAAAGAAGATGATGAAAAAGCAGCTAAGGTTACCGAGGAAGATGTGAAAGCCGTCGAAGCCAAAGAAGAAGCTGCTAAGGAAGAAGCTGCCAAAGAAGAGGCCGCTAAAGAAGAAGCCACAGCAGAAGCGACAGAGGAGTAATTATCATGGCAAAACCACAAAGAAGAAGACGCCCAGCGCAAAGAATCATCAGCCGTAACTGTAAGTTTACTGCTGCAGGTATCGTAGAAGTCGATTACAAAGATTTGGACATGTTAAAACAGTTTTTGACTGAAACAGGTAAAATCATTCCTAGCCGCATCACCGGTACCAAAGCAAAATACCAAAGACAATTGTCAACAGCCGTTAAACGTGCTCGTTACCTGGCTTTGGTTCCTTATTGTGACCAACACGGCAAGTAACAGGAGTTTATCATGCAAGTTATTTTATTAGACAAAGTTCAAAATTTGGGTGATTTGGGTGAAATCGTCAACGTAAAAAGCGGTTATGCCCGTAACTACCTGATTCCACAAAAGAAAGCATCTCGTGCCACAGAAGCAAACATCAAGGCATTTGAAGCACAAAAAGCAGAATTGATTGCCAAGGCCAAAGAATCTATGGCAGCTGCTGAAGCACGTGCTGAATCAATTAATGGCTTAGACGTGACTGTAGCAGCCAATGCAAGTCCAGAAGGCCACTTGTACGGTTCAGTAGGTCCTCGTGAAATCGCTGAAAAATTGACAGAAAATGGTTATCCAGTTGACACTTCTGAAGTGATTCTGTCTGAAGGCGCTTTCAAAGAAGTGGGTGAGTACCCAGTTAAATTGAAATTCCACGCTGATGTGGAAGCTGAAGTGACTGTTAAGGTTGAAGCTGAAGAAGACGAAGCTTAACTTCATCAACAAAGCTTTAAAAAACCGGGCTCTTATGTCCGGTTTTTTTATGCCTATAATTTGTGGAATAACCTGAAAAAATCATCCAATCAAGTCTATAATAAGTCGCCCTGAATTCTATATTTTACAGTTAATTATCATGAATAACGCTGTCAGCGATTTAAAAATACCTCCTCATGCCATTGAAGCGGAAAAAGCCGTTATTGGCGGTTTGTTATTGGTGGCAAGTGCCTGGGACAAGGTGGCTGGCAAAATATCAGAACAAGATTTTTATCAGAAAAATCACCGCAATATTTTCAAAGCCATCGCTTTCCTGCATGAAAACCAAATGGCTTGTGACGTGGTCACTGTCAGTGATTGGTTGGAAGCGCACCAATTAACCGAACAGTCCGGTGGATTGGAATACCTCGCTGATTTGGCTGCCAGTACACCTGGTGCTTCTAATGTTGAGGCCTATGCAGGCATCGTCAGAGAAAAATCAGTGTTGCGTCAGTTGATTCAAATTGGCAATGAATTGGCTGAAAAAGCGTTCAATCCAGAATCGCAATCTGCTGATGAACTGATTGAGGAAGCAGAAAAACTGGTGTTTCAAATTCGTGAACAAACCCTGAAATCCAAATCCGGTTTTCATGACATCAAGGATGTATTGAAAGAAGCCATAGAAAGCATCGAAGAGCTGGCAGAAAATGACAACGAAATCACAGGCTTACCTTATGGTTGGCTGGATCTCGATCGTAAAACTTCAGGTTTGCATCGCTCTGATCTAGTGATTGTGGCAGGCAGACCTGCCATGGGTAAAACTTCATTTGCCATGAATATTGCTGAGCGAGCGGCAGTGAAAGGTTCGACAGTGGCGATATTCAGTATGGAAATGGCAGCGCATCAATTGGTGATGCGGATGTTTTCATCGTTGTCAGGAATCAATCAAGGCGATCTTAAAAAAGGCAAACTGACTGATACTGACTGGCCTAAATTGGGTCAAAGTGCTGCCTTGTTGCGTGAATCCAAACTGTTTATTGATGATCAACCGGCTTTGTCACCGAATGAAATCATGTCGCGTTGTCGCAGGCTAAAGAATCGTGAAGGTCTGGACTTGATTGTGATTGACTATTTGCAATTGATGCAAGTTAAGGGCAAAACTGAAAATCGAGCCACTGAAATTTCAGAAATTTCTCGAAATCTCAAAGCCATGGCCAAAGAGTTGGATGTGCCAGTAATCGCCTTGTCGCAATTGAATCGTTCATTAGAACAACGACCCAACAAAAGACCAGTGATGTCAGATTTGCGAGAATCGGGTGCGATTGAACAAGATGCAGATTTGATTATTTTTATCTACCGCGATGAAGTTTACAATGCCGATTCACAAGACAGAGGTAAAGCAGAAATCATTATTGGCAAACACCGAAATGGTTCTATTGGTACTGTGCCATTAACTTTCCAGGGCCAGTACACGCGCTTTGATAACTATCAAAATGACATCATGATTGATGAAGGTGTTCATTGATGGCGCAATTTAATCGTGGTACACAAGCTGTGATAAAAACAGGTCATATCGACCACAACCTCAAGCAATTCAGAGCTTTGCACCCAGGAAAAATCATAGCCGTGGTCAAGGCTGATGCTTATGGGCATGGTTTGGCTTTCGTGGTGCCTTATTTATCTGATTGCGATGCTTTTGCCGTAGCCACAATCGATGAAGCCCTTGAATTACGAGCCATCAACCAAAATCATCGAATTATTTTGTTGGAGGGTGTTTTTAATGCAACAGAATTAGACGCAGCCGTGGCCAATCAATTTGATGTAGTGGTTCATCAACCATTCCAATTGGAACTGTTACAACAAAACAATCATCAACAAGCCATCGATGTATGGGCAAAGTTTGATACAGGCATGAACCGTCTGGGTTTTCAGCCTGGATTAGCTGAGGAAGTACTTTCACATTTGCGCAGTATAAATGTGGTCAAAAACATCAGGGTGATGACCCACTTTGCCAGTTCCGATGACAAAACTTCACCACAAACACAGCATCAGTTGGCAATGAATCATTGGGCAAAATCATTGGGATATGA
Source organism: Gammaproteobacteria bacterium (assembly GCA_030426705.1). Classification (GTDB taxonomy): domain Bacteria; phylum Pseudomonadota; class Gammaproteobacteria; order Xanthomonadales; family Marinicellaceae; genus Marinicella. Next base: position 5,656 of record JAUHXW010000081.1, on the reverse strand, counting down.
ATACTCCTTCAGCAACACCGGAGGTGTATTGAATGGATTGTCGGAGCCAGATGAGTGGGCCAGGGTCGGCATTGGACTTTATGGCATTTCTCCTTTACTAGATGATACCGTTCAAACATTCAATTTAAAGCCAGTTATGCAACTGTATGCCAACATCATCGCCATTAAAAACGTGGCCAAAGGTGAAAGTATCGGTTATGGTGCGACTTATGTGGCTGAAAGCAATATGCGAATTGGAATCGTTGGTATTGGTTATGCCGATGGCTACCCATGGACAGAACGAGCCAGCCATGTCATGATTGGCGACAAGAAAGCTGCCATTGTGGGACGGGTTTCCATGGATATGCTGGCCATTGATTTAACCGGCATGGAAGATATGGGAGTTGGTCAAACAGTTGAACTATGGGGTGAAAACTGGCCAATTGAACAAGTGGCTGCTGAAATGGGTTTGATACCTTATACGCTCAGTTGTGGTATCACCAAAAGAGTTAAATTTGATGTTTATCAATGACATAAAGAATTATTTTAAGAGACAAGTTCAACCTGGCGAATGGCCTGTTTTGATTTGGTCTTTTCTTTATTTTGTCTTTTTACTCACTGGTTATTTTATCCTCAGACCCATCAGGGAAGAGATGGGCGTAACGGCTGGTCCTGAAAACTATGGCTGGTTGTTTTTATCCACTTTTATTGTGATGTTGCTGTTGCAACCCTTGTATGGCAAAGTGGTGTCCAGTTATTCCAGAAAACAATTTATTCCGATTGTATACTCATTCTTTGGTGTGTTGATATTTTTGCTGTGGTCAGGTTTTCATCTGATAGGCAAAGAAAGTGTGGTATTGGCCCGAATATTTTTTGTTTTCGTCAGCATTTACAACTTGTTCATCGTGTCAATTTTCTGGAGTTTCATGGCCGATGTTTATAACAAAGAGCAGGGTAAACGATTATTTGGAGTCATTGCGGCTGGAGGAAGTACGGGCGGCATTTTGGGCAGTAAAATAACCGAATACCTGGTGAATATCATTGGAACCATTGACATGTTATTGGTTTCATTATCCTTTTTGATTGTATGTATATGGGTGGTTTTTCAGGTCAGAAAATACGCAACAGATTCAACAATCAATAAAGAAGCCCCCATAGGTGGTAGTTCGATTGAGGGAATTAAATTATTATTGAGTTCTCGTTTCTTACAACAAATTGCACTGATGTCGATCATTGCAGTCATTATTGGTAGTATCTTTTATTACCTCCAAGGACAATTCATTAAAGAGTTTTATCCAATTCGCGATCAAAGAACCGAAATATTCGCAACCATCAATAAATACACCAATTACCTCACTTTATTTTTTCAGTTCATTTTAATTCCATGGCTGTTACAAAGGGTGGCCATCCATAAAATTCTGGGTATTTTTCCATGCATGATGATATTTGCGCTGACTTTATTTGGATTTATGCCTGTACTGTATGTAGTATTGGGAGCCATTATTATGCAAAGAAGTGGCGCCTATGGCATCATGAAACCTCCAACAGATTGGTTGTTTACTGGCTTACCTGATAACATCAAATACAAATTCAAAAACTTTCTGGATACAGTGGTCTATCGCGGTGGTGATGTATTTGCACAACTGCTTTTGATAAACTTTGTATTTATTTCTGATAAATCTTTATTACATTGGCTGGAAAATAAATTTAAATTTGATGCCAATGACATATTAGTTTTGACTGTATTTGGTGTTGTGCTTTGTATCATTTGGTTATGGAATGCCATCAGTGTAGGAAAACTTGCCTACCAGGAATTTGAAAAATACAAAACTGAAAACTAATCACTTTTCCTGTGTAATTGACCATGATAATCCTGTTATTTATCAGTGATTTATGGTATAAAAATAACAGGAAAGAAACGAGGTGACTTTTCCATGAAGCCCTCTCTGATGATAATTTGACCTTTCCTGTACGCCTCGCATCCCTTGGGGACTATACAAAAACAAATCTGGAGATGACGAATGAATTTTCGACCCATTAAAAAACTATCATCGTGCTTGTTGCTGGCAATCTCTGCCAATGCAATGGCTGATGAAACCATCCTGACCAATGACCGCCTCAGTGCGCCAGTCAAGGTTTATTATAACGACACACAAATACCCAGCATTTCAGCGGCCACAGAAGAGGATGCCTCTTTTGTGATGGGCTATTTGCACGCCAAAGACCGTTTGTTTCAAATGGACTATACCCGCAAAATTGCCCAAGGCAAATTGGCTGAATTACTCGGACCACCGGCTTTGTCTAACGACATTCAATTCAGAACCATTGGTTTTGAAAGAGCGGCCAGGGTTTCTCTACCTACCATGTCGGCCAAAACCCAAGGCATGCTGAAAGCCTATGCCGATGGTGTTAATGCCTGGCTGGCTAACAACGATTTACCTGTTGAGTATGGTGGGCTTGAAATCACTCAGGTTGATCCTTGGTTGCCAGTGCATTCGGTTGCCATTGCCAAATTAATCGCTTTTGACCTTTCCAACGACCTCAACGAGATAGACAACACCATTGCCATCAATACTTTTCAACAAGTGGGTGCGGCGGCAGGGTTTGATGGAACGGCTTTGTTTATGGAGGATTTATACCGAGCTGCACCACCTGATGATCGGGTGAGTGTGCCTGACTTTTTGGCTTCAATTGGTGGTGTGGGTAAAACTGCGCAAACATTGAAAGAATCTATTCCTGAATTTACTTTAAATTTAACTGATGTTGAGCTAAACATGCTCAATGAAATCAAGGCTAACTGGAACAGTACACCCCTGATCAAGTCATTGAAAAACGATGGCAGTATTGAAAAAGGTTCCAATGTTTGGGTGATTGCTGGTGAAAACACCGAAAATGGTTTTCCTTTGATCGCCAATGATCCACATTTATCATTGGATTATCCTTCTACTTTCTATCCAGCTCATCTGGCAGCCGAAACTGGCTTGAATGTGGCTGGCGTGGGTTTTCCAGGTGCGCCTGTAACCGCACAAGGTTGTAACGAAAACCTGTGTTGGGGCAGTACGGTCCATCCGGTTGATGAAACCGACTTTTACTTTGAATCCATCAAAGTCAATAACTTTGGTTTGCCTACTCATACCGTGTTTCAGGGCGAAGAAGAGCCATTGGTTTGGATTTTTCAAAGTTATTATGCCAACGCCATTGGCGATGGCGTATCCGACAATTTAGAAAGACAGGATGTGGGGTATGCTTCTGGTGGTTTGACTTATGTGGTTCCCAGAAGAAATTTTGGTCCAATTTTGAGTGTTGATACTGAAAATGCACAAGCTGTTTCCATGCAATATACCGGTTTTGGCCCTACCAAAGAAATTGAAGCCTTTTTTGAAATGGCACGAGCCAGGGATGTCAATGAATTCCGCGATGCTTTGACTAAATTTGATGTGGGTTCGCAAAACTTTGGTGTGGTAGACAAAGCTGGTAACATTGCTTATTTCACTGGTGCTGAAGTTCCTGTTCGTGAAGACTTGCAAACCATGATGCAACCTGATGGAACGCCACCGATGTTTATCCGCGACGGCACCGGTACGCGTATGAATGAATGGATGGCATTGACCAATCCAGACATGAATCAGGCGACCAACAGCGAAGTGATTCCCTTTGATGAAATGCCACACAGTGTCAATCCCGCCAGTGGTTATGTTGCCAATGCCAATAATGATCCTATTGGTGTTTCATTGGATAACAATGTATTGAATCAGGTGCGTCCTGGTGGTGGCTTGTATTACATTTCTCAAGGTGGTTATTCATCGTTCCGTCAGGGACGTCTGGATCGTTTGATTCAAGAGGACATTTCAGGCCGCAATGTTGTGAATTTGTTTGATATGAAAAGCTATCAAGCCAATAACCAATTACTGGATGCAGAACTGATTATGCCGCACATTATGAATGCGGTTTCAAGAGCTTCTGCTGGAAATGCCTGGCCTGGTATACAACAATTCCTCGGAGATCCACGTGTGCTTGAAGCTGCTGGCTATTTTGCAGAGTGGGATTTCAGTACACCTACCGGGGTAACTGAAGGGTATGATCCATTTGATCGAGCTTTTGAATTGTCAGCACCTGATCAAACAGAAATTAACCATTCTGTGGCAGCCAGTATTTATGCTGTTTGGCGTTCTATGGCTGTGCAAAATACCATTGATATCACTTTGTCGGGTATAGATGCCGCCATTGGTCAAAATGTGATGAGTGCCAATAAACCTGGCAGTAAATTTTCAATCAACGCGTTTAAACACATGTTAGACAGTTTTGAAAGCAATCAGGGCTATGGTGCTTCAGGCATAAACTTTTTCACCAATCCGCAAGCTCCCACACGTGAAGATGCACGTGATTATGTAATTTTGGCCTCGTTGAAACAAGCTTTGGATAACATGGCGGGTGAAGACTTTGCCGCAGCTTTTGGCAACTCAACGGACCTGCAAGACTACCGCTGGGGTAAACTGCACCGCATCACGTTTTCTCATGTGCTGGGCGATTCATTGTCAGTGCCAAATGGTTTGTTCGGACTGGCAACCATTGATGGTTTGCCAGGTGTGGCCAGATCTGGTGGTTACCAGGTTCTGGATGCTTCAGGTCACAGTGTCAGAGCAGACAGCAGCAATGAATTTATGTTTGCTCATGGCCCAGCTCGACGGTTTGTCGCAGAAGTCACTCCACTGGGTATTGCTGCAGAACAAATCATTCCAGGGGGGCAAAGTGGTGTGATTACCAGTGGGGCCAATTATGTCAACCAACTGTTTTTCTGGTTGGTTAATGGTTATCTGCCTCTGTTGACTGATTTGGATTTGCTTTCGGCATTAGCCAACGAGGTTTATCATTTTGAGCCTTAAGTAGAAAAATTAAAGTGAGTTTCATAAGCCTCAATTTTTATTGGGGCTTTTTTTCAATGTCTGCGGGTGATTTTCTTGAACTTGCGGATGGTGGCGCGTAAGGGTGTTCTGGGTATTTTGGGCGCATATTGAATCAAATGGTCGAAATCATCAGTTGTCATGTGCTTTTGCCCTCCATGAGCCATCAAAACCTTTTCAGGAGTCAATTGTTTGATTTTTTGTAAGGATGCGCGGTATTTGTTCGGGTGAAATATAGGAAAGGGTGAAATGTACTTGGTACGAAGTTTGATCAATAAATCAGCAACATAGACTTGATGACTGGGCTGGTGCCAAATACTTAAGTCGCGGTCGGTATGACCTGGGGTTTCAATGATTCGCCAATCCGTAAACTGAGGTATTGAGTCACCTTCTTTGACTTTAAGGTTTGGTTTCAGTTTTCTTGAATAAAACACATTTCGAACCCCTTTTTTAATTCTGCGACCCACATACACTGATAAAACCAAATCAATCCAATGCTACAAAAAACACTTAAGGTGAATAAATGCTCTACTCCAAAATGCTTCCTTTTTACTAATAGTCAAAAATCATTACGAAAATAAAAATATTGTCTTTTATGATAAAATTCAAAATTTCTAAGCAAACAATGATAATTTCCTCGTTTTTCTTTTTATTAATTTTCATACCTATATTTGAAATACAAATAAATAAAATTTCAAGCACTTAATGATGATAATTATACTTAATAAAAGATACTGAAAATTCGTTTTTTAAATCTGGAAATTAAAAAATTTTTA
>JAUHXW010000080.1 GCA_030426705.1 Gammaproteobacteria bacterium | reverse complement strand
TTGATGGTGGCTTTAAGCTGGTCAAAATACGCTATTTCCAAACCCGTACCCAATTTAACCGATCCGGTTTGGGGCTCCAATTCTCCCAACAATAATTGCACCAAGGTGGTTTTGCCCACACCATTGGGACCAATGATACCCACCTTGTCACCACGCATGATTTTGGTGGTCAGGCCTTTGACAATGGTTTGGTCGCCGTATTTAAAACCCAAATTATGGGTCACAATGACCTTTTTGCCGCTGGCTTCAGCCACATTGATGGTGGCCTTACTGGTACCGCTTTGGGTTCTGCGATTCTTACGTTCCTCACGCAATGCCAATAAATCCTTCACCCGGCTCTCAGATCGTGTTCTTCTGGCTTTGATGCCTTGTCTGACCCAAATTTCTTCCTGACTGAGTTTTTTATCCAACCGTTCCCACTCCTTAATCTCAGCGGCCAAGCGACCATCACGACGTTTGAGATAGGTGTTGTAATCACACTCGTATTGATAAACCTTACCCCGATCCAGTTCTAAAATACCATTGGCAATGTTGCGTAAAAAGGTTCGGTCATGGGTCACAAAGACCACTGCACAATGCAATTTTGCAATCATATCCTGTAGCCACAAGATGCTGTCGATGTCTAAATGGTTGGTCGGTTCATCAAGCAACAGGATATCCGGCTGTTGCACCAAAGCTGCAGCTAGGTTGATGCGACGGCGCACCCCGCCAGACAAAGATTTGATAACATCATCTGGATTGAGCTTCAATTGGGTGGTAACGATGTCAATTTGCTGAAGCAAGCCCCAGCCGTTGTTTTCATCAATGACATGCTGTAAGTCGGCCATTCGATCAGCGCTGTCGGTTTGCTCATATTGTTCCAGCGCATAGCCCACTTCACCAAGTGCGTGTAGCAGAAATGCGCGAACCGTTGATTCAGATTCATTGGCTGCTGATTGTTTCATCATGGCCACTTTGATGCCATCCTGCTTGACCACTTGACCGTCATCAATCGGTATTTCTTCGGCCAGAATTTTCAACAATGTCGACTTACCCTCGCCATTGCGGCCGATTAAAGCCAGTTTTTGACCTTTGTTGATGGTTAAATTGACTTCGTCCAATATCGGATGGGCGCCGAAATCGATACTGACTTTATCAAAACTGATGAGTGACATAGGTTTCAAAGATGAGAACAGGTAGCACATTGTAAACCCAGACCGAAAATACGCAAAACAATCTATTAAACTGACTATTTTTGACACCCGAACGAAATTTTAAAAAATTAACATTTATTCTTATGACGGTCATCACAAAAACACTTAATTACTGTTGCTAAAAATAATAGTAAAGCATAATCATCAGTTAAAATAATTGATATTCCATAACATCACACCATGTTGAAAACAGTTCCAAAACTCAATCTGACCATTCCTGACCACACCATTCTGGACAAAATAGGTGAAGGCGGTATGTCAGCTGTTTATCTGGGACGCCAAATATCCCTGCAGCGCAAAGTGGCCATCAAGGTGTTAAAAAAACTGGTGATGGATGACAAAACCCTGGCAGAACGTTTTGTGAATGAAGCCAAAACAGTGGCTTCGCTGGACCACCCCTACATCATCAGTATTTACGAAGCAAAAAAATTACCCTCAGGATTGGCCTATTTCACCATGCCATACTTGACCCATGGTGACTTCGGTCAAATCATTTGCACCAATTCAGACCATTTGATTGAGTTATTGAGCCAAATCTGTGAAGGCCTTTCACATGCGCACAAACATGGGGTTATCCATCGAGATTTGAAACCGGAAAACATCCTGTTTGATCAATTTGGGCGCATCAAGATTGCTGACTTCGGCATTGCCATTTCCAAAAACACCAAAAGAAGAACCAAAGAAACTCAAATTCTTGGCAGTGCCCATTACATGAGCCCGGAGCACATCCAGTCTAAAAGTGTTGATCATCGCAGTGACATTTATTCCTTGGGCTGTATCATTTACGAAAAAATCACCGGCGATCATGTTTTCAATGAAAAAAATGATTTCCAAATTCTGATGGCACACATCAATAAACCAGTGCCTGAGCTGCCGTCAGCATTGGCCATTTGGCAGCCCATCATTGATAAGTGTTTGGCCAAAGACCCTAAAGACCGTTTTCAATCTGTTGAGCAAGTCAAAGACGCTTTGATGACCATCAAGTACAACAAACAGGAATCTCAGGTCGCACCCATTAGCAACAAACCATTACCCTCATGGTTGCAAATGCCCAAACTGGGTATCGCTGCCGGACTTATGGTTGTTTTGGGTTTTGCGCTGGCCTGGTTTTTGACCGGTCCTCCAGATACCACATTAAACAACAACATTCCATTGGTGAGCGATGAAGAAGAACAACAAAACATCTCCCCTGTTGCTGAAAACTCTGAAACCACTTCAGAACCGCTTGAAATAACCGTAGTTGTGGTGGAAACACCAGCGGATAGCAGTGAGCAAGATACTGAGCTGGTTGACATTACCGGCAATCTGGACAATGAACAAATCAACGAAATGTCCATAGAAGTGACGTTGAATGAAGCACAGCAATTACTCAAGCAATACCGCTTGACCAAACCCAAAGGCGAAAATGCGGCTGACAAGTTTCAAATGGTCTTGTTAGAACAACCTGACAATACAGAAGCTCAGCAAGGCATGAATCAAATAGCTGTTTATTATTTCAATCTAATCAACAGCAAAATCAAAGACAATGATACTGATGACGCGATGAAACACACCGAGTCATTGGTGAACTTTTTCGACACATATGACATCAACAGAACACTGTTTTCAAAAAACATCAATGAACTGATTAACCAAACGCAGGAGTTGGTTCAAACTGCCACAAAAAAACGCCGCCCGGACTTGCGAACTGATGATTTTCTGGCCATCGCCACCCTGCTTGACAACAACAATCAACAGGTCATAGATTTACAGCATGACTATAACAACATTCCCCAAAAAGGTGATGTAACCACAGGTCCCAAAGGACATTCATTTGTTTTCATACCAGTGACCAATCAATCTGGAATGAGCGACTTTCTAATTGGACAATCGGAAGTCACAGTGGCTCAGTTTGCGGCTTTTGCCGGTGAAAAATTCACCGAGGAAAAATGCCACCATTTCGGTAAAAAAGTGTTTTTCAAAAAAACCTGGTTGAAACCACCCTTTGACCAAACCAATGATCATCCCGTGGTTTGTATTTCTTACGATCAAGCAAAAGCCTATGCTGACTGGCTCAGCCAGCAAACCGGCGGTAAATACCGTTTACCAACCGCAGCAGAATGGCAATACCTCAACAAGCAAATCATCACCACTCACAATTGCCAATCAGCCAATCTGGCTGGTACTGAAACCAGTGATGAGAAAAAAGCCACTGACAACCCGTTAAGCTGCCGTGACAACCATGTCTTTACTGCACCGGTTCAAAAGTTCAAAGCCAGCACCAGCTTGTATGATTTCAATGGCAATGTCGCCGAATGGGTCAGTGATTGCGCTGGTAACAGCGGTTGTGCCGCTGGCAGTTCATGGAACTCTGGTCAAGGTGTGAATAATGCCATGACTGAAAACATCCCCAACAAAGAAACCCATTCACACATAGGCTTCAGGCTGGTTAAGGAACTCTGAACTAATGCAGAGTGGGCTTCGCCCACCAAAACATGATTGTTAAAGAACTCTGATGGACAAAGCCCATCCTTGTATATTGCCTCATTAACCAACAATTGTTCAAAGTAGATAATGGCTGGTTTCACTGCCAAGCCTGTGGCTTTTGAAATGATCAATCAACTGAGGGAAAAAGGACAAAAAATCAGCCAACAAACCTTCGTATTCTGCAACAATGACATCACTGTATTGACTGGCCGTTTCTTTGATTTTAGTCCGTTCAGACAAACGCGAATCAATACGCTGAAGTGCTGTCAGCAAATCCTCCAGGGTTTGGTATTGCCCCAGTAAATTAGATGCCACCATGCGGTTAACGATTTGTTGCGGCCTGTCTGGATATGCCGCCGAAGCTTTGCTGGCTTTGTGATTGAACCGCTCCAGGTAGAAACCAAGTTCCCAGCGACAATACAAATCCCAGTTCAATGACAAAAAATGATCATGCAATAAATCCAAGACCACACCTTTCAAATGTCCATCTTGACCAAGCCGGCTTTTACTGTTTGCTATCAAAGCATGCTTATCAGTGAATTTATCAATCGATTTGTGCATCTTCATACCGGCTTTCAATGCATCGCTGGCATCCTGCCACGCCCTTCCTCGCAGTGGATCAGCCAAAACATTGCCCAGTTGGTAATCAATGTTTTTTCTGGAAAGTAGAGTGTGTGCCAGCCAGTTCATAAGGTAGCAGTGTAAACTTAAGTCAATCTTTTTTAAATGACCTGTGACACATTTATTTATTTTGGATGATGGTAGAATGTTCTTTACATAAACAAATCAGGAAGCGCTATGAAAACCACTCTATTGATTATGTCTACTTTATTGATGGCAGCCTGTTCTCAACCACAAAAAAGCAGTGAACTGATGACTGCAGATTCAGTAACACAAGCACTGGCCGCAACAGATCGAAGCGAAGCGGATAAAACCCGTGATGCCCGCAGTCGCCCTGATGTGACCTTGAAAATGCTGGATATTGGCCCTGGCGATGTGGTTTTTGATGTGTTTGCCGGTGGTGGCTACTATTCTGAACTGATTGCCAGAATTGTGGGAGAAGACGGCAAAGTGTATTTACACAACAACCAGGCTTACAGAAATTTTGTTAACGATGCCTTAATCCAACGCATGAGCGAAAACAGCATGCCACAGTTGGTACAGCATGATCGTGAAGTCGATGATTTGGGCATGGAAGCAGAATCATTGGATGCCGCCATGATCATCATGTCCTACCATGATTTATTTTATGATGATTCAAAAAATGGTTGGCCACAAGTTGACCACCAGGATTTTATGCAACAGATTCATCAAGGTTTGAAAAAAGGCGGTCGTTTTTTGATTGTTGACCACCAGGCCAATGAGGGCCGACAAGCCGATGACAGCAAAACCTTACACCGCATTGAAAAAGATTACGCCATCAAACGCATCGAAGCCATCGGCTTCAAGCTGATTGCAGAATCTGCGGTATTATCCAATCTCGAAGATGACAAGAACCAGTCCGTATTCGCCCCCGATATCCGCGGAAAAACCGACCGCTTTATTGTGGTTTTTGAGAAATTGTAAATGAGTTCAAAAACATCTTTGGTTCCCATGCTCCAGTGTGGGAACCCATAGGTTTGCTGCTTGTAAGTAGATCAATAGCTATAAGCCATACCGTTACGATTTAGGTGTGTCATATAGCGAACATAAAAACATGACAGAGATATGCACTCCCACGCCGGAGCATGGGAACGAAAAATCATTGGGTAGTCGGCTTTAGCCGACCCCTTGAACAAAATACCAGGTTGACTGAAGCCAACTACCGAATATTTTTCCATTCCAAAATCTTACCATTTCCAGCCAGAATCTGCGCCCATAACCATATAGCTAATTTTTATAATAATTCATACCTTTGTGATAATGGATTGGTTAGAATCGCATTTTTTAATCGTGTTAGTTAGAATCAGACATGAACCCCTTACCAGTAGAACACAAGAGCCAATTTCTTTATGCGGCGTTGAAAGAAGCTCAGGACAACATCAGAACCTATGACACCAAAGCCCAGATTGTAGGCATTGGCTTTATTTTCACCATTGGCATGGTCATCAAGTTCAATACCTGGTCGGGCATTTCTGCAGATTGGCACCACATAGCCACCATTGCTACCTGGGTTTTGATCATTGTTCCTGCAGTATTTTTTGGTTCAGTGTTATACCCCACTCGCCGTGTTGCACCTGAAGTCCTGAAAAACCAGGACGTTGTTAAGGGCTTGTATTACATGAACAAGGAAGAAAATGTCACTGATTATGTCAAGCATTTGGACAATATGAACATTGAGCAGGAACTGGCTTATGAATTTCTCAAAGTGTCATACTTGCGGGACATGAAACGCCGGAGATTTCTGCAAGCCATGTCGGTGGCTTCTTTGAGTTTGGTCACTTTATTTGTATTGCAACTCTTACCGCTGATGAAGTGGGTGTCTTAAAAGTTCAGGATTCAAACGGCTCAACGTGAATGGACACATCAGCCACACCGTGTTTTTCTACCAGTAAATCTTCCACTTCATGGGCAATGTCGTGAGATTCTTTGATATTCAAATGTGCATCGACTGCAATAATCAGATCCACTGCCTTAACATCGCCAATCCAGCGGGAACGCACCTGACGCACTTCACGAACACCTTTGACTTCATAGGCTGTTTTGCTGATTTTCTCAGGGGCAATGGCAAACCCATCCACCAAAATAGGAACCACTTTATGAAACAGTTCAAAAGCAAAATACAACACCAATCCAGCCACCGCTATCGCACACAGTTTATCTAACCACAGATAGCCCATGGCTGAAAGCTGCCAGCTGATGATGACCACAATGGTGGTTAAAGCATCGACTAAAGTATGCTGTGAATCGGCATACAAAATATCCGATCCCAGTTTTTTGGCCCAATGCTTTTCCCACATTGAAATCGATAAATTAAGCAAAAGCACCACAGCCATCAAAGCCAATCCCCAGGGTTCACTGATGATTTCCTTGGATTCAGCCCTGAAAGTTTGCAAAATCAGCTCAACCGCCAACACCACCAAAATCGAAGCCAAAGCAAACACCGCCATGGTTTCGAACTTGCGGTGGCCATAAGGGTGATCCTTATCTGCTGGCTTTCCGGCAACCCGCATCACCAACCAAATCACGATGTTATTCAACACATCAGTCAGGGAATGTATGGCATCACCGATGATGGCCAGCGAATTGGTCGCCAACCCCACAATCAGTTTCAACGCCAATACGATGACATTGTAAACGCCCTCTAGAAAGATGATTTGTTGTACTTTTTTATCTTTGTTCATGACTACTTAGTCGCCCCTGAAAAAGTCCATCCTGGCCTTTATCAGGATCGGTCAAAAAACACTTAACCGTTAAAGTGCGATTTAACTGGTGTTTTTTGACCTCACTTGAGCCTGCTGGCTCAAGGTGGCACTTCCATGTGCCACACCGTCGACCAGAAAAATGCAGGTTAGTGGTTGTTTTCTGGTCGAAAATATATGCAGCATGAACGAAATTTCTTATATTTAACAGTATGTTATGCATTTTTCAGGTTCGACTACTTACATCAGTACCTCACATTTTAACTCAATTTGCATGATGGCATTATCGGGGCAAAGCATTATAATCCGCTCATGACCTTTCAACTACCCATGATTTTCACTGCTTTGTTGGCAAGTGCCTGGCTGATTCATCGCTTCGCTGGTCTGCATCAAAATGTCAGTTTATTGTTTATGGCGCAACCTTTGATGGCGGCAGCAGCACCGATGATGGTATTTATTGGCGGCATCATTGCCTCCGATATGGCACCGAACCCATCGGTGGTTACTTTGCCTTTGACTTTGATGATTGCCGGAACCGCTGTGGCAGCCATTCCAGCGGCTTTTTTGGCTCGCCGGATTGGCAGGCGTAAAGCCACCATGCTGGGTTTTTGTTCTGGTTTGGTTGGAGGCGCACTGGCTTTCTTTGCAGTCAAAACAAGTCAGTTTTATTTGTTTGTTCTGGCTGCTTTTATCATGGGGTTTTCCGGTGCTTTTGCGCAACAGTTGCGCTTTGCAGCCATAGAATCCCTGGAGGACAGCAAAGACATTCCCAAGGCTGTTTCCATTCTGATGCTGACCGGTATTTTTGCAGCCATGATTGGCCCTGAATTGGCCTTTGTCAGTAAGCATTGGTTGCCTAATGAAGTACCCTACACCGGTACTTTTATCGGCATCATGGTGCTATCGCTGTTTGCCATCATAATCATTGCCAGGTTTAAGGCCCCAGCTTTGGTTGAAAGTGATTCTATTGAACCCGCTCGCCCCATGAGTGAAATCATCAAACAGCCGGTTTTTATTGTCGCAATTGTGGCTGCAGCTTTGGGTTTCGGTCTGATGAGTTTTGTCATGACAGCCACGCCATTGAGCATGCACCAAATGCACAACCATTCGCTGGAGCACACCAAATGGGTGATTCAGTCACATGTGGCTGCCATGTACCTGCCCTCTTTGATCACCATTTGGTTGGGTAAGAGAATCAAAACCAAGTATTTCCTCTTGGTCGGCACTTTAATGTTCGTGGGCGTGGTCATCATCGCCAGTCAAGGCCATGAATTACTACATTACTGGTGGGCTTTGATTTTATTGGGCATCGGTTGGAATTTTCTGTTTTATTCGGGAACGACCCTGCTACCACTAAGCTATCAAAGTCATGAAAGATATAAAGTACAAGCCTTGAATGATTTCAGCATTTTTACTTTTCAGGGATTTTCCTCACTGATGGCCGGCTGGGTGTTGTACAACTACCAATGGCAAGGCATTCTGTACACCTTCATTCCTTTTTTAATCATCATGCTGGCCATAACGGTCATGCGGTTTATCAACACCCATCGCCAATTCGACGCAAATTAAGGGTTTAGGATAAGGGTACAATCCAAGGAAACCAGAGTGCCTTGAAGATACTCCTTTTAATTTAACCATCAACTCACTCACTATTCACAAACCACAAAAATCCACTCTATCTATCTGATATTAAATGCATTTATCCTGATAATGCACGAGTTGACATCTGTTTTTTTCAATTTATATATTAAATTTTACTTGCAATTCATTATGTTCCAGTTGTACCATTAGCACATACGGTACATATGGGTCATTAAAAACTTATGGAAATTACGGTAGATATTGAAAGCACAACACCGATGTTTACACAACTGGTGATGCAGATAAAACAAGCTGTGCAAAGTGGACAACTTGTGCCCGGGGATCCTTTACCCTCTATCAGACAATTAGCCAATGATTTAGAAATCAACAACAAAACTGTAGCTAAAGCTTATCGCTTGTTAGAACGTGATGCCATCATCCAACCCAAAGGATATCGTGGCACTTTTGTTCATCCCGATGCCAAAGACAATTGCTCAGTAGATCTGAATGCCTGGGTCAGAAAAGAATTAACTCAAACCATCACAGCATTCAAAACAGCGGGTGTGACAGACTCAGAAATTCGCATTGTTTTTGCCGATGTACTTAACCAATTAACAGGAGTATAAGATGACTGAATTGACTTTATTTATGGTGGTTTTCAGCCTCCAAATTATTTTATTATCGGCTTATTTTCCAGCCAGAATACTAAAAAGAGCTGCGTATGTGTTACAACACTATCCATCCAGCACACACCCTAAGCTATACCCTAAAGGGTCTGATTTTTTCAGCAGAATCATGCAGTGGTTCTTGTGGATCAATAGCACTAATTTTGTTGTGGGTTGGGTAATTATGTACTTCATCTACACTGGTCAATGGGTTGGTGAAAAAGGGGTAAATCCGATGTTGCCTTGGGGCTATTTCATGTTACAAATGCTGCCCAGCCAAATGATGGAGTTTTTTGGTATGCGACTGGCTAAATTGATGAAACAACAAGACAGTCGAACCATTAAAACAGCCCAGTTGGCGCCAAGAAGCATCATGAATTACCTGTCTCCTTGGTTACTTGGTTTAGTATTTTTTAGTTACATATCATTTATAGTGATTGGCTCGTATGTGGAACACCAAGCAGGCACATCAAACAGTAAAACGTTAATCATGAGTGGTATATTATTGATTGGTTTTGTGCTTTTCTTTTTATTCAGCAAATGGTTAATTAACGGAAAAGTAAAAGATCCTTACCAATCTGCTGACGACCGTCACAGATCAGTCAGTAAAGTGATACACACGTTTTGCTATACCTTGATCGCTTGTTGTTTGTTTATGTTGATGACTTTATTGATTGAGACTTACGACATGAAGGCGGTGATGCCGATCATGATGAGCGTATTTTTGCAGATGTTGGTGGTCATTTCTATGGGCTATATGCTTAATAACTGTCGCCTTGAAGACATGAACTTTGATGTTTACAAAACCCACTAACACAGTCTAAAAAATCAGGAGACCATGATGCAACAAACCACCCTATTTTATTTCGTGTTTTTGCCTATCTGAAATTCTTGCTCAGCTCGGGAAATGCCCATGGATTACATTCCCCTTTTGTGTACTCACTTTATACCAAGGGACTAAAGCAAAAAATTAACAAATCA
>JAUHXW010000079.1 GCA_030426705.1 Gammaproteobacteria bacterium | reverse complement strand
GGTATGCACACCCATGGGATCAAGGTTTTCAATGGAACAAATGATGATACAGTTGTCAGCTTTGTCACGCACCACCTCCATTTCGTACTCTTTCCAACCCAGCAGGGATTCTTCAAGTAAAACTTCGGTGGTTGGTGACATCTTTAAACCTTCGGCCGTGATGTCTTCAAATTCTTCCAGATTATAAGCGATACCACCACCTGTACCACCCATGGTAAATGAGGGCCTGATAATGACTGGATAACCAATTTCTTTTTGTGCAATTCGTGCTTCATCCATATTGTGGACTATGAACGATTTGGCACATTCCAAACCAATGTCTTCCATCGCTTCACGGAATTGCTCACGGTCTTCTGCCATATCAATGGCTTCGCGTGAAGCACCAATCATTTCAACGCCATATCGTTCCAGCACGCCCTGACTGACCAGATCCAATGAACAGTTCAAAGCCGTTTGACCACCCATGGTAGGCAACAAGGCATCCGGACGTTCACGCTCAATGATTGACGCCACAGTTTGCCATTTAATCGGCTGAATATAAATGCTGTCTGCAGTTTCAGGATCGGTCATGATGGTGGCTGGGTTGGAATTAACCAAAATAACCCGGTAGCCTTCATCTTTCAATGCTTTACAAGCTTGTGTCCCTGAATAATCAAACTCACAGGCCTGGCCGATTACGATTGGCCCAGCACCGAGGACTAAAATACTTTTGATGTCTGTGCGCTTACCCATGAGCCTGCTCCTTTGACTTTTTCATTGCTTCAATAAAGGGTTCAAATATTTTCTTCGCCTCATGTGGCCCCGGGCTGGCTTCTGGATGCCCTTGAAAGCCATAGGCATCTTGTTCAATGTGTTTGATGCCTTGCACACTGCCATCAAACAATGACCGGTGCGTAACTTGTAAAGACTCAGGCAAACCCTCCTCAGCAACCGCAAAGTTATGGTTTTGACTGGTGATTAACACGGTTTTATCATTACAGTTTTCAACCGGATGGTTCGCTCCATGGTGACCAAACTTCATTTTCGTGGTTTGCGCACCTAAGGCCAATGCCATGATTTGATGACCCAGGCAAATACCGAACAACGGTATCTTGCGTTCCAACAAAGTCTGACAAGCACTGATGGCGTAATCACAAGCTGCCGGATCTCCCGGACCATTGGATAAAAACACACCATCAGGATTCATTGCAAGCACATCTGCCGCTGGGGTTTGTGCTGGAACCACTGTCAACTCACATCCCAAATCACACAAAATGCGCATGATGTTGCGCTTGATGCCGAAGTCATAACAAACCACTTTGAATGGTTTTTTGTCATTGTTTCTGAAAGCAGTGCCGTCCAGTTGATAAGTCCCTTCATGCCAGGCATAACTTTGCTGGCAAGACACCACTTTAGCCAGGTCCTGGCCATGCATACCCGGATATTGCTGAGCCAACTGCAAAGCTTTATCAACATCAATTTCACCAGCCATGATG
Source organism: Gammaproteobacteria bacterium (assembly GCA_030426705.1). Lineage (GTDB taxonomy): Bacteria > Pseudomonadota > Gammaproteobacteria > Xanthomonadales > Marinicellaceae > Marinicella. Next base: position 8,854 of record JAUHXW010000079.1, on the reverse strand, counting down.
CAAGCATTGAGTGATCCCTGAATTCTCAACTTACTGGTTATCGCTCGGGTGTCCACATCACTGATGGCGACCACTTGATTTTCCTTCAAATAATCTTTTAAAGTCTCTTCTGTTCGCCAATTACTGGCCACATCGGGATAATCCCTGATGATCAAACCTTTGGCGTGGACCGCAGCCGATTCATTATCGGCTTCATTGACGCCTGTATTACCAATATGTGGATAGGTCAAGGTGACCATTTGCTCGGCATACGATGGGTCTGACAGGATTTCCTGATAACCTGTCATCGCAGTATTGAAAACAATTTCTGCCACCGCCAAGCCATCTACACCGATGGAATAGCCGTGATAAACCGAGCCGTCAGACAATACCAATACAGCAGGTGTTTGACGAGATGGGGGAAATAAAATTTGATTTAGTTTGGACACTTTGCTCAACTCTTTCAGGCGTAAAAAAAGCTGGTTTTCACCAACTTTTGTTATGAGACTTCTCACTGGATACTGGTAAAAGTCTCGCAATCGAATTGAAAGCGAATTTTAACTGAAAAAAACAATAAACACCACAACACTTAATTGTTTTTTCATATAATCATGACATGCAAATTCATTTGGCCATATATCATCCACAGCATGCGGGTATTTTAAGCGCAGCACTCACCCTGAAAGCCGATCAAATCATCCTGTTGCATCGACATGAAGACAACATCGCCGGTATAAAATCCGCCATTCAATCTCGTGGTATCAGCTGTGAGTGCATAGAAGTTGTATTTGATACCCAATTGGCACGCGAACAATTTGCAGGTTTGATCGAAAAATACCAGTCTGAAAAATTGATTTTTAATGCTTCCAGTGGCTATAAAAAACTCATCTTGTTGGGCTTTGAGCAGTTTTCCAATTTTGGTTATCCGGTTTTTACTGTGGACAAATTCACCGATGAGTTACATTGGCTGAATACAAAATCAACAGACAAGGACATCCATCTGACCCATGAATTAAAAATTCAGGAATATCTGAAGTCCTTCAATACACAAGTGCTCGATCAAGGCCAGAAAACACCAGAACCTGCCAGTTCCAGAAACCTGACACAATGGATCATTGAACACATTGGCATTTATGATTCAGCGATGGCTTCACTGAACTACATGGCAATGATGGCCAACCAACAACACAGTTATGAACTGACTAAAAAGGAGTTGGATAAAAACCACCTACACGAAGTGTTACAACAATTTCAAGATGCCAACATGTTGACTTTGCGCGGCAGAAAACTCAAATTCAATGACGAAACCACAAGATTTTATTGCAATGGTGGCTGGTTGGAAAATCATGTTTTTTCCATCATTTATGGCATGCGCAGCAAACGTTCACATATCTCTGATGTGGCTAAAGGTATGTTGATCGTGCGCAATCAGGGCAAAGTTAAAAATGAACTGGATGTGGTGGCCATGAGTCACAACAGATTGCATATCATCGAATGCAAAACTCGTCGCTTTTCCAAAAGCAAAGACGAAAAAGCAGCTGCCAGTGCGGCCATTTATCGTTTAGATACCATTAAATCATTAACAGGGGGGCTGTCAGGCCGAGCCATGCTGATAAGCTATCAGCCATTGAACAAATACGTGTTATCACGTGCCAAAGACCTTGGCATCTATTGTTGTTCGCATCAACAACTCAAACAATTGGAAAGACATTTATATAACTTTTTTGATAATCAATAACTAACCCACTCAATCATGAATTTCAGAAGCGATAATGAAGCACCAGTCAATCAACATATACTAGAGGCCATCATCCAAGCCAATCAGGGATTTGAAGAATCCTACGGTTATGACCGCTACAGCGAACAATTTACTCAACAATGCCAACAACTGTTTCAAGCCTGGTGTGAAGTGTTGCCATTGACCACCGGCACCGCTGCCAATTCAATTGCCATGGCATTGAGCTGTCCACCCTATGGCGCTATCTTGTGTCACGAAGACGCACATTTGAACCGTGATGAATGTGGTGCGCCCGAGTTTTATACCGCTGGAGCGAAAATCGTTCCATTGCCTGGTGAACATGGCAAAATAGACATCAAAGCTTTACAAACTTTTCTGGCAAATTCAGGCGTACATGGCGAACATGAATCGATGCCAGCCACCATCAGTCTGACCCAATGTACCGAATCAGGCACGGTCTACAGCCTTGAGGAATTAAAAGCCATCAAAGCCATCAAAGAGCAATATGGACTGGCTTTGCACATGGATGGTGCCCGTTTTGCTAACGCCTTATGTACCTTGCAATGCTCACCCGCTGAAGCAACCTGGCAAGCAGGAATTGACTTGTTGTCTTTTGGTGCCACCAAAAACGGCGCAATGATGGCCGAAGCCTTGATAGTCTTCAACACCAAATTTAATAAACAAATAAAACGCTTGCGCAAAAGAGCGGGTCATTTGATCAGCAAAATGAGGTATGTCAGTGCGCAATTGGTTCGTTATGTTGAAAATGATCTGTGGCTTGAGTTGGCCCACCATGCCAATTCACAAGCAATACTTTTCAGCAAACAAACTGCAGAACTAGTTGAGTTACTACATCCTGTTGAAGCCAATGAAGTATTTTGCCGGTTGCCCATAGAATTGATTGAGTCATTACAAAAACAAGGGTTTGAATTCCATATCTGGCCAGGCTACAAAGACGTTATCCGGCTGGTATTTTCGCATGCCACGCAACAATCAGACACCGAAAAACTAATTAAGGCAGTCAGTCAGCATCAAGCCTAACTCCCTTCGGCATCAGACAAAAGTTTCTTGAATTGTTCAAAAGGCATGGGTTTATTGAAATAGTAGCCCTGTGCCTGCTGACATTTTTCTTCCTTGAGCAAGTTCAATTGCTGAATGTTTTCCACACCTTCAGCAACCGTGGTGATGTTGAGATTTTTACCCATTGCAATCATGGTTTTAACCAATTCTAAATCATCGCTGTCGATCTCAATATCCCGAATAAATGACTGGTCAATTTTCAACACATCTACCGGAAAATTTTTCAAATATGAAAGTGAGGAATAGCCTGTACCAAAATCATCAATCGCTACAGAAATACCCATTTTTTTCAAGTTTTTCAAAATATAACGTGAATTGTCTACATTTTGAATCAAGGTTTGTTCAGTTAATTCAAGTTCCAGTTGAGTCGCAGGAAAATTTGTTTTTGACAATAACACCCTTAATTTCTTGATGAAATCGGGATGTTCCAGTTGCTTCGCTGAAATATTGAATGAAAGTGATAGTTCATGATTAATTTCAAGCAACTGTTTGAATTGCAAACAACTTTTCTCAAACATTTTCCAGGTTACTGGAATAATCAAAGCAGTTTCTTCCAATAGCTCTATAAATTTTTCGGGTTTGATTAACGTTGCTTCATTTGGGCGCCATCTTAACAAGGCTTCTGCACCGATAATTTTCTGGTTATCCAGTTCATGCCTGGGTTGAAAAAACACTTCAAATTCATCTCTGTCATTGGCTGTGTGCAACCGTGAAATGAGTTCTACACGATCTTTGGCTTTCTGTTCAATTTCTGAATCATAAATGGCATAGGTGTTTCTGCCATCATCTTTGGCCCGATACAGAGCGGCATCAGCATGTGAAAGCAGTTCAACAACATTTGTACCATGTTCTGGAAAGAATGCCACGCCTACACTGCCGGTCAGCCTAATTTGGTGTTCACCAATGTCTATGGGATACTCTAAATATCTCAAAAAGCGTTTGACCAGTTTCTCTACTTGAGACATATCCATTTCGCCTGGTAGATAAACCACGAATTCGTCACCACCCATACGCGCAATCACGTCATCATGCCTAAACACCCGATTAAACAACACCGGTAGTTTTTTCAATGTTTCATCACCCACTGAATGACCCAAGGTGTCATTGATGTCTTTAAAATGATCCAGATCTATGAACAACAAAGTAAACTTCTGGTTGCTCAGCAAACCCTGTTTAACCTTTTGTTCAATAAATCTACTGATGTAATGCCGATTAGGTAAATGAGTTAAAGTGTCATGATTGGCCAGGTATTCCAATTCAAATTGTACTTTTTCCGTTTCACTGATTTGTTTTCCTAATTCCATTGATTGATTTCTGGCTTTAAGCCTGGAAAGTAATGCCACCAGAAACAGTAACGAAATCATGAACCCAGCACCAACAATGAAATAAGGTAAAGGAGATAGAATTATTTGTGATGTTTCAGGTACTGGATAAACCCTGAACTCCCAACCATCCTGATCACTGTCTAAATTGAGCGTAACCGATGCAAAATATGAACTTTTTTCAAGATGTTCACCATTGGAGTAAACCACTTCTTCTTTAGCTACGGCTTGGGTATAAAATCCAGAAGCCATGGGGTCTCCTAGTCGCTCATTAATGAAACTTTTGATATTCACTTCTATGACAAAAGAGCCATCAAAGTTCAAACCACTGCCTATAGGCACAAATATATAAAGCCATTTACCGTCAGGGTAATCAAAAGTTCTGGAAAACTCAGGTCTATAATTTCTCGGAATGGTGGCTAAGATCTCCTTGATTTCAACATCTTTGAGTAACTCATTAATTTTTTCTATGTGATTAGACTCTAAGGATTCTCCCCATTGAAATTGCCTTTCTGTATTAACCCACCAAAGTGAAGTAACCCCCGTCAGTCTGGCAACAAAATCTTTGGCATCAGCACGCCAAATTGGCTCTTTGGTCCTGTTGTTATTAACCCATCTTTTACTCATGGCGTTTAGTTCACCGATTAATTGCTCAGTACTTTGAATTAATTTCAGCTCGGTGCGTTTTGCCTGTCCATCCAGTATCGTTGCCAGTGCTTTTTCCTGAGAGTTCCTGACATAATAGGCAATCACAATAGAGCACAGCAAAACCGCCAATGACATGAGATAGGCGCCAACTTTTGTTTCTTTTTTTATATGTTTACTTTGGTATGACAAAGACACTCCACTCTACACAAACTGACACTTTTTTGGATTTTCTAAGCTTATATTACGGCTAAATCACCTTTTTCTTGTAACCAGGATTTTCGCTCCCCTGCTCTTTTCTTGGACAAGAGCATATCCATGATACCATGAGTATTGTCTCCAGCTGAAACAGTTAATTGAATCAATCGTCTGGTATCTGGTGCAATAGCACTTTCACGCAACTGAGAAGGGTTCATTTCACCCAAACCTTTGAACCTGGTAACACTGACCTTGCCTTTTAATTTTTCTGCTTCGATTTTATGCAAAATCTGGTCACGTTCGCTTTGATCAACCGCATAAAATTTTTGTTTACCTACATCAATTCGATACAAGGGCGGCATGGCCACAAAAACATGGCCTGCCCTGACCACGGGTTCAAAATGGCGCAAAAACAAGGCACACAATAAGGTCGCAATGTGCAAGCCATCAGAATCAGCATCAGCGAGGATGATGATTTTGCCATAACGCAAGCCTTCCAAATCTGAACTGCCAGGATCAACACCTATGGCGACTGCCAAATCATGAACTTCCTGTGATGCCATCACTTGCGTTGATTCCACTTCCCAGGAATTCAATATTTTTCCACGCAAAGGCATGATGGCTTGAAATTCGCGGTCTCTGGCCTGTTTTGCCGACCCCCCGGCTGAGTCTCCCTCCACCAGGAATATTTCTCCCTGCATGGGGTCCTGTGAACTACAATCTGCCAGTTTTCCGGGTAAAGCAGGACCTGCTGTGACCTTTTTGCGTACCACTTGCTTGGCTTTGCGTAATCGGTTTTGCGCATTGCTGATAGCTAATAAGGCAATTTGTTCACCCTCATTAACATTCTGATTCATCCACAAAATCAAAGCATCTTTCACTGTATTGGAAATATATGAAGCAATGGACCGTGAAGATAACCGTTCTTTGGTTTGTCCTGAAAACTGAGGATCCTTCATTTTCGCCGACAGCACATAACTGACCCGATCCCAGACATCATCCGGTGCCAATTTCAGGCCTCTTGGTAACAAATTATGCGCATCGGCATATTCTCTGATGGCTTCAGTCAAACCAGTTCGCAGGCCATTTACATGCGTTCCACCTTGCGCCGTTGGAATCAAATTGACATAACTTTCAGTCACCAGTTCGCCTTGTGGCACCCAGGTCAGAGCCCAATCAACGGCAAATTCATCATCTTTTTGGGCACCTATGAAGCCCTCCATGGGAATACGCTCTTCCGCTTCGATTTCATCATTGAGGTATTCTTGCAAACCATCCTGAAATTGCCAACTTTCAGCCGTATCATCCAGGTTATTTTTGAAATTGACCGTTAAACCTGAGCACAACACGGCTTTGGCTTTGAGTAAATGTTTCAGTTTTCTGACTGCTATTTTGGTGGTATCAAAATATTCCGCTGCAGGCGTAAATTGTACTTTGGTTCCGGTATTGCGCTGTCCAACCTGACCAACCACTTTCAATTCAGAAACTTTTTCACCATGTTCAAAGGCAATGTGGTGCTCTTTACCGTCACGTTTAATCCATACATCCAAACGTTCACTCAATGCATTAACCACTGAAACACCCACACCATGCAAACCACCGGAAAAAGTGTAATTTTTATTGGAGAACTTACCGCCAGCATGTAATTTGGCTAAAATCAACTCAACACCGGACACACCATGTTCTTCATGGATATCAACCGGCATACCACGACCATCATCAGCCACTTCAATCGAACCATCCTTGTGCAAAACCACAGAAATCTTACTGGCATGACCTTCCAGAGCTTCATCGACCGAATTATCAACGACCTCCTGAATCAGGTGATTGGGTCTTGAGGTTTCCGTGTACATACCTGGCCGGCGCTTGACCGGATCCAGGCCTGAAAGAACTTCAATATCAGAAGATTGGTATGATTTTGACATAAATTATGATTTCCACTTGATTGAACAACCCATCGATGGGAACTGTTTTGATTTGATTTCACCGGTTTCAACCATTTCTTTCATGGCTTCAACCAAATCTCTTTTTAACCCTTCATGCGGTGTATCAATACCCGCCGCATTCAAGCGCCCACGGTATTTTATCGTGCCTTGTTGATTGATACCAAAAATATCTGGGGTGCAAACAGCGCCATAGGCTTTGGCCACCTGTTGACTTTCATCCAACAGATAAGGAAAAGGGTAGTTGCATGCTATGGCTATTTTTTGCATGTTGGCAAAAGAATCTTCAGGGTAATTATCAACGTCATTCGACATGATGGCCACCACATTGACCCCCATATTAATTAAATCCTGGGCATCAATCGCCAATTGTTCCCTGATGGATTTGACATAAGGACAATGATTACAAATAAACATCACCACCAAACCTTCTTCACCCATGGCTTTGTTCAAAGACCATGTTTTACCATCAACACCAGGCAAACTGAAATCGGGCGCTTTTTCGTTGTTAGATTTCGGTGTATATTTCAGTCCCATCAGTCCCCTCATCAAGTGTTTCAGTTTGATAAATATCGCGATAAGCCTGGTATTGTGCACAAATGCCAATCCCTGCTACAGTTAACACAAAGAAAAACGCAATCACATTAACCAAAGTGCCACTGGCTGTTCCCATAAATGCCATAACTATGGTTAAAACCAAACTGGCCAAAACCACCACTGCCATTAACACCAGCATAAACAACAACATCAACACAAAAAAACCTTTCCATCCTTTTAATACACCAATAAAACTCAATTTCACTGCAGCAAAAGGTTTCAGGTTTTTAAATAACATCAAGGCGGGTGAAAAGGCCAAAGCCATGGCCACCGGTAGATTTGCCAGCAAATTCAGCACAGCGCGCACAAAAGCTTCTTTGCCAGTCATGTTTTGAATCATTGCTTCGGTTAATTCTACTGGTAATCCCAAAATATTTAACAGCTGCAAATGCAGTTGTTGAAACAACAGGCTGAGCAAAGCTGAGATGATGCCTAACACCAGGAAATCACCCAGTTTAACTTGTATGGCATTTAATGTAGCACCGGTATTATTGGGTTGCTTGGCCGCTAACTGTTGGCACAAACCCATCATAAATGCAGTCATGATGGGTGATAAAAACACCACCAGTAAAGGCAAGGCAGAAGGTGCCAGTTGGGTAACCAACATCAATAATAAAGCAAACACCAAACAAACTATATACCAATAATTTTTCAATGTTTTGAAATTATGAACTCCCTGATCAAACCACTGCTTGCCTTGACGCCAGTTAATGATTTTATTGGAAAAATGATTCATAAATGCCTTAGTGTTATTCCGTTGTGGCCGTGGCTTCACCATTGATGGCGGCAGCCATGGCGTGCCAACACAAAGTGGCAGATTTAATTCTTGATGGAAATTTTTTCACAGTGGCCAAAGTATTGACCGACCCCAAGTCATCAAAACTTTCAACATCACCCCGTTTATCCATTAATTGTTTGAATTGCTCAAATCGTTCAAACCACGCTGTCAAGGTCAACCCTGTTGACAGTTCAGTCATCATTGATGCGGAAGCCATTGATATGGCGCAACTTTCTCCGCTGTAACTCACCTGTTCCAGCACATCATTCCTGATGGTCAGATAAACATTGACCAAATCACCACAAACCGCATTCAATCCCTCAGCATGATGGGTCCAGTGAACGGGCACACCATAATTTCTGGGGTTGCGGTTATGTTCTAAGATGGCTTGTTTATAAAGTTTGTTCAGTTCTGACATTTACTCAAACATGGCTTTTGCTTTGAGCAGGGATTCTACCAGAACATCGACTTCCTGTTCAGTATTATAAAAAGCAAATGAAGCCCGACAACTGCCAGCAATCCCAAAAAACTGAAAGATTGGCATGGTGCAATGATGGCCTGTACGTATGGCTAC
>JAUHXW010000423.1 GCA_030426705.1 Gammaproteobacteria bacterium | reverse complement strand
TGTAGTGGTAACTCATCACCTTGAGTAGTCCTGATTCGCAGTTCATCCAAAGATTTCAGTGATTCACGCGTTGCCCGGTCATAACGCAACATCACTTTCACTTCGTCATTGCCCCGTTGCAGCCGTTGTACCTCTTCACCATAAAAGGCTTGTCGAATCTGGCGTCCAATGTCATTTTGACTTAAACCCAAGTTGCGCCCTATTGGTTTGATAGACAATTCAATTTCATCTTTGCCTGCTTCTATCGAGTTTCTGACATCAGATACGCCCTTGAATGTTCGCAATTTGTCGGCCACTACTTCAGCCGCTTGCCTGAGTTCTTCGGTATCGCTGCCAACTAATTTTAAACTGACATCGGGCCCTTGTCCGGGGCCTGATAAAGACATGGTACCAACTTGTCTGGCACCTGGAATTTCTCCTATATATTCGGTCCACCTTTTGAGCATTTCTTTGCCATCGATCACGGCATCCTCATCCTTGACCAACTCCACAATGACACGACCTGATACTTGTGAATCCAAAACAGAAAACCGGTGTGTAAAGACCGCCCCCCGCTCTTTGTTAACTGATTTACTGACGTCAGCATCAAGTTGTATCAATGCTTGTTCCAATCGATTCAGTGCTTCTTCGCTCTTTTCCTTGGGCGTACCTTGTGCCATCACAAAATCGGCTTGCACAAAGTCAGAAACAAAATCAGGCATCATCACAAACCGCACCAAACCATTTTGTACCAAACCAATGCTTAACAAAAATATGCCAACAAAAACCGTCAGCGTCAATCCGGGACGGACGATGGCTTTGCCAATGATGGATTTGTACCAATGGGTAATCACATATTCCAAACCACTGTTCACTTTGCGTTGCAGTCGCAGCAAAGGCCCCGGGTTTTTGGTGCCAATGTCATCAGAGCGCATGTGCGCCAAATGCGCTGGTAGAATCAACTTAGACTCAACCAGGGAAAACAGCAAACACAGAATCACCACATAGCCGATGGCCTCAAAAAATGAACCAAACAAAGTTCCCACAAATAACATCGGTGCAAAAGCAGCAATGGTGGTCAACACCCCGAAAGTCGCTGGCGTGGCGACTTTTTGTGCACCCACCACCACATTTTTCAGAGAGTGGCCTTTGTGTTGAATTTCCGAATAAGCACTTTCACCAATCACAATAGCGTCGTCCACCACGATACCCAATACCAGAATAAAACCAAACATACTGAGCATATTGATGCTGGTATCAGTCAGTGGTAAAAAGGCAAATGCGCCCAAAAAAGCGACGGGTAAGCCAACCATCACCCAAAATGCCACTTTCAATCGCAGAAATAAGGTTAAAGTCAACAACACCAACACGGCACCTTGTAACATGTTGCGTTCCATCATGTCCAAACGACCGCGCACATAATGTGAAGTGTCTGACCAGGTGGCTATTGAGACATTGGCTGGCATGTCATTCATTTTCTTTGAAACATACGCCTGCACTTGATCAGAAATGTCGATGATTGATTCACTTTCGACCGAATTCACTGTGATGTTGATGGCAGGTTTACCGTCAAACTTGCCCAATTCAGAATCTTCGACAAAATCATCCTTGATGATGGCTATGTCTGATAATCTGAGCCTCGAACCATCTGCATTGGTGCGAATCACAGTATCAGCGAACTCTACCCCGGTATAATTTTGACCCACTGCGCGCAATAACACATCCCCCCGGTCGGTTTTGATGGCGCCACCTGGTAAGTCAATGGAGGCTGCGCGCAAGGCTCGGGCGATTTCATCAAAGGTAATTTGGTATTGCCTGAGGGTGTTTTCCTTGACCTCTATGGCAATCTCATAATCTCTTTTACTGGTGATTTCCGCCATGGAAACATCGGGTAAGTCAATGATTTCATCCCTGATATTTTCAGCCGTTTTCAACAATGCTTTTTCAGGCACATTACCATAAATCGAAATCCTGATTACCGGCTGTTGAATCACTATTTCACTGATAATGGGTTTTTCAGCCTGTTCAGGAAAAGAGTTGATACCATCGACTCGGTTTTTAATTTCAGCCATGACATTTTTTACGTCATAGTCACTACCCACCTCGATGTTGGCGCGGGCAAAACTTTCATTG
>JAUHXW010000422.1 GCA_030426705.1 Gammaproteobacteria bacterium | reverse complement strand
ATACCGATTGTACTGTTTGATTTTCAAAATGGTGGTAATTTTCCCGGTCCTGAGGTGGTAAAGCGGAAACGGGCATGGATTGCGGCATGGCATGGTAATAAGCCATGTCTGCGGATGCAGCTTCTTTTCGCATCACCCGACTGCCGGTAACCACAATTTGGTTGGCTTCTTGCAATGATTCCTCTGCAACAGGTTCGGGTTCGACCGGTTTGTTGACTATTATTTGTTTGATTTCATTTTCTTTGGGTTTGGTTTTAACCGTTTCGTTTTGTTGTTTTTGACCAGCGCAAGCAGCAAGCAGGGCGGTGATACTGACGAGTAAAATTCGATTCATAATTGTTACCTTTGTTGTTGATTCAAAGGTATATACGCAGCTTTGAGTATTTCGGGTTAATTTTTTTTATTTTTTGCAGGATGAGCTATGCCTATCCTACATTTCTATTGTCATTCTTAGGCCAAGTGATGGAAATGTTGCGATTTGTGCAAAGCTTAAGAAGCGATATTGGAATGCCGTCGGCCGTGAGTGAAGCGAGTCGAAGATAAAAAGGCAGCATAGCCTTTTTTCCACGCGAAGCGACCCTAAAGGCTCGTAGCAGGAGCGTAGAGTTAATCTCCAGATGAGCAAGTGATGTTATATTTTTGAACATTGCTTCAGCGTCATGAGATCCTTCGACTCCACTCCGTTCCGCTCAGGATGACCGGTGATTGGGTTCCGTTCAGAATGACAGCTAACCATGTAATTAAACAAGCCACAAAAAAAGGCGAATCGATGATCCGCCTTTCGTGGGTAAGTAAATATTTCTATTTACCAGATTTTAACGCGTTCCTCAGGTGGCAAGTACATGCCATCACCAGGATTTACGTTAAATGCTTCGTAGAACTCAGGCATGTTTTTCAGAATGCCGTTGGTTCTGAATTCTGATGGTGAATGTGGATCGGTGTCGATACGACGTAACAATTCTTCGTCACGGTATTTACGTTTCCACACTTGTGCCCAACCCAGGAAGAATCTTTGTTCTGGGGTATAACCATCAATCACTCGGTTGTCTTTGTAGTTGGCTTTGAATGCTTTGTACGCAATCGATAAACCACTCAAGTCACCAATGTTTTCACCTTGGGTAAATTCACCTTTAACGGGTGTGCCATCTACAACAGTATAGCCATTGTATTGCTCAACCAGTTTATTGGTGCGTTCTTCAAAACGTTTGCGGTCCTCATCGGTCCACCAGTTTTTCAAATTACCATCACCGTCATATTTTGAGCCTTGGTCATCAAAACCATGACCCATTTCATGGCCAATCACTGCACCAATGCCACCATAGTTCACAGCTTCATCGGCTTCCAAATTAAAGAATGGTGGTTGCAAAATAGCAGCTGGGAATACTATTTCATTTTTGGTTGGGTTGTAATAAGCATTCACGCGTTGTGGATTCATACCCCATTCGTTACGATCAATCGGTTGGCCCAATTTGTCGCGATTACGTTTGGTGAAAAAGCGGGTGGCTTCTTGCAAATTATCAGTCAAATTGGTGCCTTCGATGTTCAATTCGCTGTAGTCACGCCACACATCAGGGTAGCCAATTTTAGGGTCAAACTTGGCAAGCTTATCCAAAGCCTTGACTTTGGTTTCTTCACCCATCCAGTCCAAATCATTGATGCTTTGTCCATAAGCATCACGCAATTGTTCGATCATGTTGACCATGCGTGTTTTGGCTTCTGGTGGAAAATGTTTTTTTACATACACTTTACCAACCAATTCACCAACCAAACCATTAACCAGGTTCACACCACGTTTCCATCGGGCTTCCTGTTCAGTGGTGCCACTCAGTACTGTGCCATAGAAAGAAAAGTTTTCATCAGCAAAGTCAGCGCTCAAATAGGGTGCTGCACCGCTCAGCATGTGCCATTTGAAATAGTTTTTCCAATCAGCCACTGAGTATTTACCAAACACTTCATTCAGGGTGTCCAGGTATGAAGGTTGTGTTACCACCAAATGTTCTGGTTGATCTATCATGGTTTGAGTTAACCAGCGATCCCATTTGATATTAGGGGCCTTGGCTGTGAATTCAGCAAAGGTCATTTTATTATAGGTTTTATCGCGGTCACGATTCTGGATGCGAGTCC
>JAUHXW010000421.1 GCA_030426705.1 Gammaproteobacteria bacterium | reverse complement strand
AGGCTTGTGATAAACCCAAATCGGTAAAAATACCTGACAGTGTCTGTCCTTTTTCTACAGTTACAATTTTTTCAACAAACTGTTCAGAACCGACCAATCCAGCTTCAGAAAAACTCAACAATGGCCGTGAAGGAATTTGAATCAATTGATTGTGTTGTGGACTTGGGTTTTGCACATGCGCATCAGCATCTACTGAAATGATGTCACTGATGGCATACAACACAAACAAAGTCACAGCAATCACTGCAACTTTTTTTGTGGTGGTTAAAGTGCCCACCTTGTTTTTAATTTGATGAAAGTTCAGAGACAGGGTTTTGCCCTGCTTATGTTTACGAATGGCTTGTGCTTTGATAAGTCGTCTTCCGAAAATTACTCACAACAATTCAAATTATAGATGATTTTTTAATGCATTGGTTCATTTGAGGTTCTAAAAAAGGGCTTATTTCTGTAGAATTAACCCCTTTTTAACGATTCGGCAAACATGTCAGTACAAGATGCATTGGATTTAATCTGTCGAGGTACAGATGAAGTCATCAAATTAGAAGAATTGGAAGCAAAACTTAAGAAAGGTAAAAAGCTAAGAATCAAGGCAGGCTTTGATCCTACCGCGCCAGACATTCATGTTGGACACACGGTTTTGATTAACAAGATGAAACAGTTTCAAGACCTTGGGCATGATGTTATTTTCCTGATTGGTGATTTCACTGGGATGATTGGCGATCCGACCGGTAAAAGTGCCACGCGCAAAGCTTTGACCCGTGAAGAAGTGCTGGAAAATGCCAAAACCTACCAGGAACAAATTTACAAAATTCTCGACAAAGAAAAAACCATTATTGAGTTCAACTCAAACTGGTTCAAAGACATGACCGCTGCTGATATGATTCAGCTGTCTGCCAAATACAATGTGGCTCGTATGTTGGAACGAGATGATTTCAACAAACGCTACAAATCCGGGCAATCCATCGCCATCCACGAATTCATGTATCCGTTGGTACAAGGTTATGACTCAGTGGCGCTAAAATGTGATGTTGAACTGGGTGGCACTGATCAAAAATTCAATTTATTGGTGGGACGTCACTTACAGGCTCAAGTTGGACAAGACCCTCAGATTGTTATCACCATGCCATTACTGGAAGGATTGGATGGCGTGCAAAAGATGTCCAAGTCTCTGGACAATTACATTGGCATTGATGATGCACCGTCTGAAATGTTTGGTAAAGTCATGTCTATATCAGATGACCTGATGTGGCGTTACTTTGATTTGTTAAGTTTCAAATCCAACGATGAAATTCAACAATACAAAACTGATGTTGAAAATGGTAAAAACCCACGCGATGTGAAATTTGATTTGGCCATGGAGTTGATTGAACGGTTCCACAATGCACAGGCGGCACAAGATGCCCTGAATGCGTTCAAAGCTCAATTCCAGAAAGGCGCCATTCCCGATGACATCCCCGAAGTTACCTTACAAACCGAAAACGGTGAAATGGGCGTGGCTCACATTTTGAAAAATGCAGGCCTGTGTTCAAGCACTTCAGATGCCATTCGCATGGTTAAACAAGGTGCGGTTAAAATCAATGGTGAAAAAACAGAAGATCCTAAACAAACCTTCCCTGCTGGAACCCATGATGTATTTCAAGTCGGCAAAAGAAAATTTGCAAAAATAAAATTAGCCTAACCCCACCCTTTTCAACTCAAAACAGCTCTGGTTCCCATGCTCCAGCTTGGGAACCAGCATTTTAACACATTAATTGCTGATTAATCTCACAACCTCCTGAATGCGGTTCCCATCTTGATCTTCAATCCATAATTGAGGGTTTTCCTCTTCCAAATTACCATTTACTTGATAATAATAGTTTGCCTTTGGAGTAAATATCACTTCTCCTTCTATATATTTGTCATTACTAAACAATGCCTGGCCATCTGTAGCAAAATGGACATATCCTGCTAAAGTAAATTTCATTTCTTCCGTTGGCACACTTCTAAACTCAATTTGAGGAATCATTTCACGCCCCCTTCCTGAATTGTAAGAACGAGTACTTTGTCCACTTTCAAATATTGCTTTGTCATTTATTTTTTTTACAACAAAAAAGTGAGCTTTTGATTTTTCTTGGTTTTTCATAGAGTCTCCAA
>JAUHXW010000420.1 GCA_030426705.1 Gammaproteobacteria bacterium | reverse complement strand
GTATGCAGGCCGGCGCCGATCAATTGGGCGACCTGAAAGGAGCTGGTCTGGTCGCTGAATACGGTGGCTTGTCAGCCGATCATGTCGAATACACCACAGTCAACAGCATTCGTAAAATGGCGGAAAATGATACGGTCGCAACATTATTGCCTTACGCTTATTACGCCTTACAGGAAACCCAAAAACCACCCATCAAAGATTTTCGAAAATACGGTGTAGACATGGCCATTGCCACCGATTGTAATCCAGGCACAGCACCAACCACCAATCTATTACAATGCCTGCACATGGCCTGCACCCAATTTGGCTTAACCGTTGAAGAAGCCATCATGGGCGTCACCATCAACGCGGCCAAGGCCCTTGGACTGGACACACAAAAAGGCAGTTTGGAAGTCGGTAAAGACGCTGAAATGGTGTTGTGGGACACCACCGAAATCGCTGATTTGGTTTATTGGCAAGGAGAAAATCCTGTCAGACAAATTTTCTACTGAACGGTCTATTTCCTGAACGTAAAATTGAATCTAATGCTGTAAAAACATTGAAGGTTGACCTAGCTCAAGTCCATCATATTAACTCAGGCTCAATTACCAGCTGATATTTTTTGCGGAGTCTTCTATAATCGATGGGTTTAATTGAATTAGGGTAGAAGATGGACATCATTCCTTCAGCGGGTTTTTCCTTAGAGTCTTTGATGCGCGGCGCCATTGGTATGGTTTCTTTGGTTGCTATTGCTTTTTTATTCAGCAGTAACCGCAAGGCCATCAGCTGGAAGGTGGTCGGCGTGGGTCTTTCCATGCAATTGATTCTGGCAATCGGCGTATTGTATGTACCATTTGTACAAGCCATTTTTGAAGGCGTGGGTCGCTTCTTTATCCACATCATGGACTTCACCAAAGAAGGCACCAACTTCCTGTTCCGCTCGTTTGGCAGCGGAGAAATTGAATCACCATTGATTAACTTTGCGGTGATGATTTTACCCACGATTGTATTTTTCTCAGCGCTGACATCGGTGCTGTTCTATATGGGCATCATTCAAAAAATCGTCAAAGGTTTAGCCTGGTTATTGACCAAAGCCTTACGCATTTCTGGCGCCGAAAGTTTATCGGTGGCCGGAAATATCTTTTTGGGGCAAACCGAAGCGCCGTTGATGATTAAAAAATATCTGGAAGCGATGAACCGCTCAGAAATCCTGCTGGTTATGATCGGCGGTATGGCGACTGTTGCTGGAGGCGTGTTGGCCGCTTATGTGGGCTTCCTCGGCGGTGAAGATCCTGCGCAAAAATTATTCTACGCCAAACATTTGCTCGCTGCTTCTGTGATGGCGGCTCCTGGCGCCATTGTGGTGGCCAAAATGCTGTATCCACAAACCGAAGAAATCAATTCAAACATTGAAATCACCAATGAATCTGTCGGTTCAAACTTTCTTGATGCGTTAGCCAACGGTACCACCGAAGGTTTGAAACTGGCTTTAAATGTGGGCGCCATGCTGCTGGTATTTTTTGCCTTCCTCGCCATGATCAATTTTGGCTTAAAAGAGCTGGGTAGTCTGGTAGGCTTGAATGAGTGGATTGCGGCCAACACCCGTTACGACGGTTTAACCCTGCAATTTATTCTGGGCTATATGTTTGCACCACTGATGTGGCTGATTGGTGTAGCCACTGAAGACATCACTTTATTGGGACAATTACTCGGGGTTAAAATCATTGCCAGTGAATTTGTTGGCTATGAAAACCTGGCCAATATGAAAGATGCCAGCCAACAGGTACATTTGATGTATGACAAATCTATCCTGATGGCCACTTATATGTTGTGTGGTTTTGCCAACTTTGCCTCGATTGGTATCCAGGTCGGTGGTATTGGTTCATTGGCTCCGGGACAACGCAAAACCTTATCTGAATTTGGTATCAAAGCATTGATTGGCGGCACCATTGCATCACTGTTCTCGGCGACCATGGCCGGGATGTTGGTGGGATAGTGATTGAAATTGCAGGATGGCCTTTTCCATCCTGCTTGGCCTCAACCCTTATAAAATTTACTCAAAAACCTGCTCATTTCAGGATCTGTCATGTTCATCGGAACTTCGTCTTTATGAAACCAGTGTATTTGCCGAAATTCTGAACTGTCAAATTCCAAAGATT
>JAUHXW010000078.1 GCA_030426705.1 Gammaproteobacteria bacterium | reverse complement strand
AAGAACCGGACTGTATGTGATTAACTCAGAGCTACAGATCAACACAATCAACACAGAAGTCAATGGCGGACACGGCGCTTATGGTGTGCGTGTTCACAGTGGCGGAGTCTTGAACGACCCATCAGAAGTGGTCAAACAAGTGAACCTACAAAACATCAAGGCCAAAGTGGCCGGCAGTCAAACTTGTCGTGGTGTCGATGTGGGTGGTGCCGTGTTCAACATCGAAAACGTGGATGCTGAGGTCCAATGCGATGGTGCCAACTCCATCGGCTTCAGGCTACAAGCATGGGGTAGAGGATCTGTCAGTGATGTTGAAACCCGCATTTCTGGAATCACATCAGAATATTCATTGGGAATTCAATTTTTTGATAATAACCAGGCAACTTTGAGCAATTTCAAGACTACGGTTACAGGTTCGACAGCTGTAAATCAGGGTTTATTCTACGGCACAACAGCTGAGTTTCCACAAAATACCTTCACAGCGCAAAACGGCCAAATCAACATCGAAGGCACCGCCGATTACCAGTTCGGTGTGAACCTGTGGAGCGGCAGACCGGTGTTGTCCAACGTCAACATCAAAGTCGAAGGCCAAGACTCCAACACTAAATCAAGGGGCATCTCATTCGGCTATGATTTCGGCAACCCCATCACGCCCCAAAACTCAGTGATGCAGTTGAATCATTCACACATCGAAGTCACCGGAACCAATTCAGAAACACACGCCATCGCTGGCACCGATTTTCAAATAGAAGTGAATCAAACGACCCTGAAAAGTACCGACCAAACCATTACACTGTGGCCTTCAAACTTTGCACAAGATTCAGAAATAATCATCCGCAACAGCGCCTTGCATTCAATCAACAATGCCGCATCGGTCAACCTTTGGGGCGGTGATGGAATGGGTCCACTGAATGCCATTGTCTTGAATTCACACCTATCAGGCAGTGTACAGGCGGCGGGTAACAGCGTGATACCCACAGCCACCTGCGCCGGCAACACCACTGGCACCTACCAGTTCCTGACCAACACCTGCCCGTAAGGAGTTGCCCATGAGACAAAACAGCCCGAAAAAGTACAAACCTAAAAAGCACAACATTCGATGGTTACTGATTCTGATCTGCTTTGCCACATCCAGCTGGGCAGGTTCAAATTATGTCCTGAAAAAAGGCAACACCACAGCCCTGACCGGCAGTGGTGAATCCTTCACATACGGGGCATCCGCCAACGCCGGACAAACCATCAACGTCCACGATGCCAGCAGCCCAAACTACACCGCCATCATCGAAGACCCCAATGGCAGCAACACACCCAACCCCAGTGGTATTTTTCGCAGTGGGTTTGAGTGATTGAGCACAGTGTATATTGAATAAGCACAGATTAACAAAGAGGAAAAGCCATGAAGCAAGTATTGAAAACAGCAGTGATTTTATTGTTGATGCCGTTATTTTCATCATTGGTTTTGGCCAGTGACAATTTCGACCAGCAGCGGTCCGATGGGGTGAGTGACAAAAAATGGTCGTCATTAAAGATGGCGGTGCAGGAGACGAAGCTCACTGCATCAGACGGTGCTGTGGGTGATAGCTTTGGCTATTCAGTAAGCCTGTCAGGTAATCGTGCACTGGTGGGAGCCTATAAAGATGATGATAACGGCATTAAATCAGGCTCTGCATATATTTATGATTATGATGGGATGAATTGGAGCCAAAGTGCCAAGCTTACTCCTTCAGATGGTGCCGTGGACGATTGGTTTGGTCTTTCGGTGAGTCTATCTAGCGACCGCGTACTGGTGGGCGCTCCTTTTGATGATGACAATGGAATTTCTTCAGGTTCGGCTTATGTTTTTGATTATGACGGTATGAGCTGGAGCCAAAGCGCGAAGCTGTTAGCCGGTGATGGCGAGGCAACTGATTACTTTGGTTATTCAGTGAGCCTATCCGGCAACCGTGTACTGGTGGGTGCTTATGGTGATGATGATAACGGCAGTAGTATAGGCTCTGCTTATGTTTATGACTTTGATGGTATGAATTGGAATCAAAGCAGCAAGCTGACCGCTGGTGATGGTGCGGCTACTGATTGGTTTGGCTATTCAGTGAGTCTGTCAGACGACCGTGCCTTGGTGGGTGCTTATTTGGATGATGATAACGGCACTGATTCAGGCTCGGCCTATGTTTATGACTATGATGGTATGAGTTGGAGCCAAAGTGCCAAGCTGGTGGCTGGTGATGGAGCAACGAATGATTCCTTTGGCTATTCAGTGAGCCTGTCCGGCGACCGCGCCCTGGTGGGAGCAAGATGGGATGATGATAACGGCAGTGATTCAGGTTCGGCTTATGTTTTTGATTATGACGGTATGAGCTGGAGCCAAAGCACCAAGCTTACTGCCAATGACGGTGCTCCATATGATTACTATGGCTGGTCAGTTATTCTTTCAGACGACCGTGCTTTGGTGGGTGCGATTTATGATGATGATAATGGAGGAAATTCAGGTTCAGCTTATATTTATGACTATGATGGCGTAAACTGGAATCAAAGCAACAAGTTGAGTGCCAGTGATGGTGAAGCACAAGATCAGTTTGGTCGTTCAGTGAGCCTCTCGAGTAATCGCGTGTTTGTGGGGGCTCCTTTTAATGATGACAACGGCAGTAGTTCGGGATCAGCTTACATATTTAATTTGATATCAGAGTATGATGTGAATGTCACAGTCAATGGCTTAGCTGCTGGCAATTCTGTGGATGTGTCCAATGGTGGAGTGACCAATGCTGTCAGCGATGTGACCAACACCACGTCTTTCACGCTTGATGATGGCAGTGCCTATGCAGTAACCACAACCAACGCCACCACTCCGAATCAGACTTGTAGCGTCACAGGCGGAACCAACGGCGATGGCAGTGGAACCTTGAATGGTGCAGATGTGGCCATCACCATCACTTGTGTCACCAACACTTATGACCTCAATGTCACAGTTAACGGCTTGGCCGCTGGAAACTCTGTCGAGGTTTCCAACGGTGGAGTCACCAATGCTGTGAGCGACATTGCCAACACCACCTCATTCACACTTGATGATGGCACTGCTTATGTCGTGACCACCACCAACGCCACTACACCGAATCAAACCTGTAGCGTCACTGGCGGCACCAACAGCGATGGCTCTGGAACCTTAAATGGTGCTGATGTGGCCATCACCATCACTTGTGTGACCAACCAATACTCAGTGGGTGGTATTGTTTCAGGTCTTGCCACAGGCAATGAAGTTATCTTGCAAAACAACACCGGTGATGATCTAACCGTATCTGCAAATGGTTCATTCACCTTTGCCACGCAATTAGATGATGAATCACCTTACGCTGTAACTGTCCTGACCAACCCAAGCACACCGAACCAAACCTGCGCAGTCACTGGTGGAACCAACGGCGATGGTACTGGTGTATTGGCAGGTAATGACGATACCAGCGTAGTAGTGACTTGTGTCACCAACCAATACTCAGTCGGAGGTAATGTTTCAGGCCTTGCCGCAGGTAACGAAGTTATTTTGCAAAACAACACCGGCGATGACTTAACCGTTTCAGCCAATGGTTCATTTAACTTTGCTACGCAGTTGGATGATGAATCACCTTATGCTGTCACCGTCCTGACCAACCCAACTACACCGAATCAGACATGTACAGTCACCGGTGGAACCAACGGAGATGGTTCTGGTGTATTGGCAGGTAACGATGATACCAGCGTGGTAGTGGCTTGTGTCACCAATCAATACTCGGTCGGTGGTAACGTTTCAGGTCTGGCCGCTGGTAATGAAGTTATTCTGCAAAACAATGTAGGTGATAACCTGACCGTTTCAGAAGATGGTTCATTCACCTTTACTTCACCGATTGATGATGAAACCATGTACGAAGTTACTGTTTTGACCCAGCCAACCGAGCCGAATCAGTTGTGTACCGTCACCCAGGGTTCAGGCCAAATCGCGGGTGGTGATGTTGATACGGTTGAAGTCAACTGTGTGACTGATGTCCATACCATTGGCGGTGCTGTCAGTGGTTTGGCAGCTGATAATTCGGTGACCTTGTCACTGAACAGTGGTGAGCAATACCTGGTGGTTGATAACAACAGCAGTTTTGAGTTCAACAATGCTTTGGAAGACGGTTCAAGCTATGTGGTCACGGTATTGAACTCGCCCACAACGCCAAGCCAAAGCTGCTCAATCAGTAATGGCACAGGCACATTGATGGGTGACGATGTCACCGACATCGACATAACTTGCGAAATCAACCAGTACTTTATCGGCGGCTATCTGTCGGATTTAATCCCGGGTAACAGCATAATGATTCAAAACAATGGTGGAGATGATTTAATCCTCACAGCTGATGGCGCCTTTGCTTTTGCCACCCCTTTGGATGACGAAAGCGGCTATGAAGTCACCATCCAAAGCCAGCCAGACAATCCCATCCAGCCCTGTGATGTGCTCAATGACATGGGCACACTCGATGGCGATGATGTGGACAATGTGCTGATCGACTGCGACTTCGGTGATGACCTGATTTACCGTCATGGTTTTGATACACCCTATGCGATCAGTCGCGAGCTTTGGGATTTGGATGATTGAGTCCTGTGATTAAATAGGGCGATTGAACTATAACTGGGTAGCCGTTTTTCGGCTTTCCAGTGGATGGTTTTTTTAAGCAAAAGTTTAAGTGGCTGTGTTCTTGTGGTCACCCATATAATTTAAAGGTAAACTTTAAAAATATTGGGTAAAAAAATTTGTTGTTGCCCTCATAAATGGTCATTTCAGTTCCAAAAAATACACTTACAAATTCCAAATTTTACAGGTTTAGATTCTAAATCCAGTAGGATTTGTTAACTTCGTTGTTCCAACAAACAAACCACCTGCACGGCGATGCCTTCTTGGCGGCCGGTGAAGCCGAGTTGTTCGGTGGTGGTGGCTTTGATGCTGATTTGGTTTTTCTCTGTGCTTAGGATTTCAGCGAGTCTGGCTTGAATGGTTTTGACGTGCGGGTTGATTTTTGGGGTTTCTGCGATGATGGTGCAGTCGATGTTGCCAACTTGGAAGCCTTGGTTTTGTATCAATTGGTGACAGTGATTTAGGAATACCACGCTGTCACAGTCTTTCCATTGGTTGTCACTGGGTGGAAAATGAACGCCAATGTCACCCAAGGCCAAAGCGCCGAGCAGGGCGTCACAAATGGCATGAATCAACACATCACCATCAGAATGCGCGACAAAACCGTGGGTATGAGGGATTTTGACATTACCCAGGGTGATAAAGTCGCCAGCGCCGAAAGCGTGAACATCAAAACCGTTGCCAATGCGAAAATGTTTACTCATTTAAATTCCTCTAAAGTCTGTCTTGTTGCTTCAAAATAAATTCAGCCAGTGCCAGGTCTTCAAAAGTGGTGATTTTGATGTTGCTGGCTTTGCCTTTGACCATCAGGGGCTTTTGATTTTGTGCTTCAATGGCCGATGATTCGTCGGTAACGGTATCAGCTTCAAACACGGTCAGGGCTTTGAGCAAATCACCACAGCGAAACATTTGTGGCGTTAAGGCCGCAAACAATTCATCGCGATTGATGGTTTTGTCGACAGTTTTGCCTTTTTTTGAATACTTGATGGTATCGGTGATGGGTTTGACCAACAGGCCACCTTGTTGCTGTTGTTGACAGGTTTCAATTAAGGCATTGACTTCTTCAGTGGTGACACAGGGCCGAGCGGCATCGTGAACCAGCAACCAGTCATTTTTAGCTGCGTTCAGTGCTTTGATGCCATTGCGTACGGAATCATGTCTTTGTTTGCCGCCTATTGTGCTTTGTATCTTGTGTTTTGATTTAATCGGTTGGATGCTTTCCCAGTTTTGGTCTTCAGGATGCAAAACTACAGTCAAACTGTCCAAGTCAATCTCATCAAAGGCCTGAATGCTGTGAGCCAGGATGCTTTGCTTACCCAGCTGTTCATATTGTTTGGGTTTGTTGCCTGTGGTTTGAGTCGCCCTGAAACGGCTGCCAATACCGGCGGCCACAATGATTAAATGAATTTTGGTTTTATTGGTCATCGATGTTGCTGGGACTGATGACCTGAATAAAAGTTTCGCCTTCCTTGACCATGCCGAGTTCAGCTCTGGCGCGTTCTTCGATGGCTTCCAGGCCTGTTTTTAAGCTTTGTACTTCTGCTTCGAGTTTTTCGTTGCGTTCCTTCAGGTGTTCAATTTCTTCTTGTTGCGCAGTTAAAAGCAACTGTTTTTCTTTCAGTTCTTTTTTGCCGCCATCGCCGAAGTGTCCCTGGAACAGGGCCCAGATAATCAACAACAGCAATGTGAAATTTAACCACTTCAAAAGGTCAGTCAACTCAAAAAAATTCGAAACCAATTGTAACATTTTGCTGATATGATAGTTAACAGAAAAAGACCATGGCAAAAACATATGATTCAAATAGAAGCGCTGACGAAAAACTACGGCCAG
Organism: Gammaproteobacteria bacterium; assembly: GCA_030426705.1. Lineage (GTDB taxonomy): Bacteria > Pseudomonadota > Gammaproteobacteria > Xanthomonadales > Marinicellaceae > Marinicella. The sequence goes on along the minus strand of JAUHXW010000078.1, from coordinate 4,076 downwards.
TTCACGGCTGCAGAAGACATTACTTTTGAAGTAAAAACAGGGGAAATATTTGGTTTACTGGGCCCCAATGGTGCGGGTAAATCAACCACCATCAATTGCATATCTGGGCTGTTGAAACCTTCATTGGGCGAGATCAACATCAATGGGCATTCTGTCCTGAGTGAAGCCATCAAGGCCAAAGCATCATTGGGGCTGGTGCCGCAAGATTTGGCTTTATATGAAGATCTAAGTGGGCAAGAAAATCTGAATTTTTGGGGACAGGCTTATGGTTTGTCCGGGGAGAAGTTAAATAATCGCATCAAAACGGTATTAGACCAAGTTGGTCTGACTTCCAGAGCGAAAGATTTGGTCAGTACTTATTCTGGTGGTATGAAAAGGCGATTAAACTTTGCATGTGCCATTTTACATGAGCCGCAAGCATTGTTACTGGACGAACCGACCGTAGGTGTAGATCCACAATCAAGAGAACATTTGTTGTCAGCAGTAGAGCAGTTAAAAGCACAAGGCACTGCGGTGCTCTATACAACCCATTATATGGAAGAAGCGGAACGCTTGTGTGACCGCATCGCCATCATTGATCATGGCAAAATCATCGCTGTGGGCACGGTTGATGAACTGCGCAGCCAAATGGGGGAAAAAGATTTGATCACCCTTAATGGTGATTTTGATGCAGTTGAACAAACGGTACTGACTGAATTTGAAGTGATAGAGTGGCAAGATCATACCGTTCGTTTTATGGCTGAAAATGCCGCCAGTCAACTGTCTGAATTATTGGCTAAATTTCCGCAGGGTACAATCAAACAAACGGCGGTACAACAGGCTAACCTGGAAAGTTTGTTTATCAAGTTAACTGGCCGTGAGTTGAGGGATTGATCATGGGTGGAACACGCATGCCTTTCACCGTTGCTGGCATCAGGCTCAAACGGGTGCTCAGAGAAAAATGGGGTCTGATTTCCTGGTTGGCCATTCCCATTATCATTGTCTTTCTGATGAGCCTAATAGCCGGTACGGGTGGTGGTAAGATGACCGGTCGTTTGTTAGTCACTGATCATGACGAAACAGGCGTTTCTCAGTTTATCATTGGGGGATTCAGTCAAGGACCGATGGCAGAAATCTTTACCGTTAAACAAGTCAGTGAAACCGAGGGCAAAGCGCTGATGGATGATGGCGATGCGAGCGCCTGGATAGTGCTTGAGCAAGGTTTCGGCGATGCCGTGCTCAACAACCAACCGACCAAAATAAAATTGGTTAAGAACCCGGCGCAGTCGATACTGCCGCAAATGGTGGAAAGCAGCATGAAACTGCTGGTCGATGCCGCCAGTTATGTTCAGGTGTTGTTTGCCAAAGAATTGGCGGTTTTGAAACCCATGTTGGAAACCCAAAAATTCAATGATGCAGAGTTGGTGATTTTAACCTTGGGGATCAAAAATCAAATAGAACGTCTGGAAGAAACCCTGTTCCCGCCGCAACTGAAAATGGTTGAACAACAAGTTGAACAATCCGTAGACGAGGCAACCAACATCACATTTGCTTTACTGATGTTTCCGGGTGCTGTGTTTATGGCTTTGATATTCAGTGCCAATTCCATGGGGTTGTATATTTGGGATGATGCAACCAATGGCGTGATTCCAAGATTGTCTTCAACACCTGCTGCCTTGAAAGCCTATTTCAACGGTCAGGTCATTGCTGCAGCTTTGTTGTTTTTACTTATTGTGTTTATTTTGGGCTTATTAGGAGGTTTATATTTTGACTTACCCTTGATAAAACTGCCCTTGATGATGTTGTGGTTGACCTTTTCTGGTTTGGTCATCTATCAACTGTTCTGTATGATTTCTTTGTTGATGCCCACAGCCAAATCTGCGGTGATTGTGGTCAATGCCACTTCTTTTCCTTTGTTGATGCTTGGCGGCAGTTTTTTCCCTATGGAAACCATGCCGACCTGGTTGGCAACCATAGGTCAGTTTTTGCCTAATGGGTTTTTACTGCAAGGTTTAAAAGACTGGTTGATTCGAGCAGAGCCAATGGCCGAAGCTTTGATGTGGCCTTTTGTTTTGGGTCTGGTGATGTTTTCAGTGTTGTGGTTAGTCAATCGCGTGTTAATTAGACGATTGATTCATAAGGTGTAGGGAGGTCATGATGAGTAAAATTTGGTTGATTGCACAAAAAGACTTTGTCTACACCTTGAAGGACAAATCGGTGCTGGTTTGGTTGTTTATCATGCCGCTGGTGTTTTTTGCCTTTATTGGCTCTACCACACAAGGTTTCAGCAGTGGTTCGGGCAACAAATCCACGTTGGCTATATGGTATGAAGGCGATGCTGAAGATTCGGTGTTTAAACAAATAAAGTACCGATTGGAAGCTGAAGATTACAATTTGCGTTTGTTCAGCCCGGAGCAATTGTTGTACAAAGAAAAATGGTCCTTTGAGGATTATGATAGACAGCTGTGGATACCCGTAGAATTGCAGCAACAAGTCGTCGATGGTGAACAGGTTGAAATCAAATACCTGATTGAATCAGATGGCATGGGTGGTGATTACCACCAGTTCAAAATCAATAAAGCGATTTATCAAACCCTCGGGGATTTGTTGATTCTCAAGAAAACTGAGGCCGCTGATTGGAAAAAGCTGGATTTCACTTCGGTTAATGAAATGCCTCGCATGATTGAACTGGATATCAGCAAAGCGGGTAAGCAGGAAACCATTCCAAATGGCTACGAACAAGCGGTGCCAGGAATTTTGGTGATGTTTATCATGATGATTGCTTTAACCAGTGGCGCATTGGCATTGTTTCAAGAAAGAAAAACGGGTGTACTGCGCCGCCTTTCTGCTGCACCCATAACCCGCAGGGAATTGATTTTTGGCAAGTGGCTGGGCAAGTGGTTGTTGACCATTTGTCAGTTGATTTATGGCATGATTATGGGCGCTTTGTTGTTCAAAATTCACTGGGGTGAACACTGGTTGATGATTTTTATTTTGTTGATGAGTTGGTCGGCAGCTTGTGCTGGCTTTTCCATTTTTATGGGTTCTGTGGCCAAAAATGAAGGTCAAATTGGTGGTATTCCGGTGATAGTTTCGATGTTGCTCGCAGCTTTAGGTGGTTGTTGGTGGCCGATCGAAGTGGCACCGGAGTGGATGCAACAACTGGCGATGTTTTTGCCTACAGGTTGGGTGATGGATGCCTTGCATGAACTGATGTATTTCGGTGGGACCATAGCAGATGTGTTTTTTCATCAGCTGGCTTTGTACTCTCTGGCTTTGTTGGCATTGGTGTTGGCGTTTACAAAATTTAACCATGAAGTGAAATAATCTGAGGTTAACCTGAGTTATACTTATTGCTTTTACAAAGCAGGTTTTTAAGTATGCGTTGGAAAGGACAAAGAAGAAGTACCCGGGTTGAAGACCGACGAGGTCGAGGTGGCGTGGTCAGAGGTGGCGCCAAATTATCAGGTGGCATGATTATCATAGCGCTGATTTACGCCGTGGTAACTGGACAAAACCCCTTGGCATTATTGGGCAACATCATGCAACAAGGAGGCGGTACCAGCCAACAAAAAGTACAAATTCCCAAACAACAAACCGCTGCAGAAAAAGAATCGGCCGAATTTTCATCGGTGATTTTTGCCTCTACAGAAGACATTTGGAACCAGATTTTTTCTAAATCAGGGCAACAATATCAGCCACCATCGATGGTGTTGTACGACGGTCAGGTGCAATCACGCTGTGGGATCAACTCAGAAGCAGTCGGTCCGTTTTATTGTCCGGGTGACAACAAGGTATATTTGTCTTTGAGCTTTTTCCGACAGCTGGAACGCATGGGCGCGCCGGGTGATTTTGCCCGTGCGTATGTGATAGGACATGAAGTTGGTCACCACATTCAAAACATCACCGGCACCGAAAGACAGGTCAGAAAATGGCAACAACAGGCCGGTTCCAAAGTCGAAGTCAATCAATTGTCAGTGATGATGGAATTGCAAGCTGATTGCTTGGCAGGTGTGTGGGCTCATCATGCCAATAAGCAACAAAACATGCTGGAACCCGGTGATGTTGAGGAAGGTCTGCGGGCTGCAGCATCGATA
>JAUHXW010000419.1 GCA_030426705.1 Gammaproteobacteria bacterium | reverse complement strand
GCTTCTGGCGCACACCACACACAGTCTATTGCCGATTGATTGATCAGGTATTGAATCTGCTGCACTGAGAAAAAATGTGGAACGGGAACGATGACCCAACCCAGTTCAGTCGCTACTTGATCAATTTCCAGCCAGGTCGATGAATTATCCAGATGAATGGCCATCCTGATGTCACTGGAATTGACATGTTGATGGTATTTTTGCATGGCCTTGGCCACATTTTGTACGCAGCTCATATCAGGCATTCATGTTATCAGTGATATTGGAAAAATAGACAGCTGGTTTGAAATCATAATAAAGTCCCCAGTTTGTTTTACTGCCTTTAACGGCATCAGCATAGGCATGTTGTAAATGTGTTAACTGAATACCCAGGCGTTGAAATGCTGATTTGATGGGGCGAGACAATGTATAAACGGCCCAATCAACATCCAGTGTTTTAAGGAATTGCCCTATCATGGGAAAAACCACATTCACGTCGGTATTCTTATCGACCACAAAGTGGCTTAATTCGATGATTTGTTTGCGTGTAATGACTTGATTGGTTTTATCAGCCAACAAAGATTCAATAGACTCAGACAGGTAACTTTCGGAAAACAAAGGTTGGCTGTCCGCATAACGCAATCCCACTGCACCCAGGATTCGATTGTTGTTAAAATCTTTTACCGTTAAAATAATGGGAGAAAACTCTGCCAAATGTGCTCCAAAGTGTTTGGCATACCCTGCATTGATAAATTGTTCCGCCGATGCTCTTTCATCATCAACAGGTGACAATAAGTTCAGCTGCAAACCCTTGGCAAAAGGCGTATCTGCTGACTGCTGTTTAGTTGATGCTGATGATTGGTTTGGTACCTGTGCTTGAGTTAAGGTTTGTTGTTGGCTGTAGTTATTGTTAAGTTGAGTCATCCAAAACAAGGAAGTCTTCATTGGATTTTCAAATAAACCATTAATTTTTATTGTCATTGGGTCACCTGTCGGTCATTATTTACTTACTTGGAGCAAACCAAAACCAACAATCAATCGCTGTTTTTCAAAAAAATAGAAAATAATTTAAAAAAGATAGATTGATTATCAAAAGTGACGTTCTCTAACTGTTAAACAATTGTTAAAGATGAACTTGATGAAAGCTTATAAGGCTGATTTAAAACTGGCAAAAGCCATAATCAAGGGCGATGAGAAGGCATTCAATGATTTTTTTGAAACCTATCACCCTAAACTGTTTCGATTCATTATGAATCGGGTCGAACAGGATTATGATTTGGCTCATGATATGGCGCAAGAGACCTTATGTAAGTCATTGGACAAAATGGCTGACTATCGTGGCGAAGCGACTTTGTTTACCTGGATGTGTCAAATCAGCAGAAGCTTAATACATGCTCATTTTGTTAAACAAAAGCGCAGAACAAAAGTTGTGATGCCAATGACAGACTCGGCTGAAATGCGCAATATTTTAGAAAACATTGCTATGAACGACCAACTACAACCAGAACAGATGACCATGAATGCCCAGTTAAAGCATACATTGGAAGAAGTGCTTGATCATTTACCGAGTAACTATGGACACGTACTCTCATGGAAGTACATAGACCATTTGAGTGTGGGAGAAATTGCTGAACAATTGGAAACCACACAAATAGCCGTGCAATCAATATTGGCGCGCGCCAGAAAATCATTTCAGCAAGTCATACAAAAAATGATGCAAATAGACCATTTTAAAGACTTGCTGAGCACAACCACAGAGAACAACCATGGCTGAACAAACTCCCAACAACAATCGATCAGTCGATGTAGAAGCCTTATTAAAACGAGTGGGGTCTCGCACCACACCGGATACTGACTTAACAGCCAAAAGCAAAGCACAAGTGCACCAACACTGGCAACAGATGGTACATAAACAAAAACAGCAGCGAAAACAAAGATTCATTTGGGCCATGGCAGCCAGTATATTGGTGGTATTTACGGTTTCTCTGCTGACCATCAATCAACCTTTGAATCAAACGACTGTTCAACCATTTGCTGTGGTACAAAACTTGCAAGGCACCGTAGAATTTCAAAATGGTGATCAGTGGTTGCCACTTGAATCCTCTGCAAAAATTAACAGCAGCACCCTGATCAGAACAGCAGCAAACAGTCACCTAAACATG
>JAUHXW010000077.1 GCA_030426705.1 Gammaproteobacteria bacterium | reverse complement strand
ATGTGAAAAAGTCGAACCCCCGATCGGATTGGGTGCGGAAGCAACTGTTTTGAGTTGAAAAGCCACTGGGATTCTGAAATTACTGCTACAAAACCATTTGAAATCATTTAAAATCTGACCCTTAAAATATTTCACGGAATTATTTTTTTACATGAAAGTCATCACACGATTTGCCCCCAGTCCAACCGGTTATTTACACGTGGGTGGCGCACGAACAGCATTGTTTTCTTATTTGTATGCCCGCCACCATGGTGGACAATTTGAATTGCGCATCGAAGACACCGATACCGAACGTTCAACCGAAGCATCAGTCAATGCCATTTTTGAGGGCATGAATTGGCTGGGCTTGGAATATGATTCGGAGGTTAAATACCAAAGTAAAAACCTGGCAAGGTACCACGAAGTGTTGGATCAATTGTTGGAAAATGATCAGGCTTATTACTGTGACTGCTCAAAAGAAAGGTTGGATAAAATCCGCGAACAGCAGATGAAAAACGGCGAAAAACCGCGATATGATGGCAAATGTCGCGAACTTGGTCTAAAGAAATCTGACAACACCATCATCCGTTTTAAAACCCCCAAGACGGGTGAAGTTAAATTCAAAGACCATGTTCGAGGCGAAATCACTGTAGCCAACAGCGAGTTGGATGACCTGGTGATTGCCCGAGCTGATGGCATGCCGACTTATAATTTCAGTGTGGTGATTGATGATGCTGATATGGGGATTACCCATGTGATTCGTGGCGATGATCACATCAATAACACACCGCGACAAATCAATATTTACCAAGCCTTGAACTTACCCGTACCGGAATTTGCGCATGTGCCGATGATACTGGGTGATGACGGTGCGCGTTTATCCAAACGCCATGGTGCGGTCAGTGTGATGCAATACAGCGATGATGGTTATTTGCCCGAAGCGGTATTGAATTACCTGGTGCGTTTGGGTTGGTCGCATGGTGATCAGGAATTGTTCAGTAAAGCAGAGATGATTGAATTGTTCGACTTGTCAGGGGTTAACAGAGCCCCCAGTTCCTTCAATACCGGTAAATTGAACTGGATCAATCAACAGTATATGCAACAGACTGATTCAGCGCGGTTGGCTCAGTTATTGAACAACCGATTGGCTGTGTTGGGCATTGCTGTCGATGATTCAATCGATTTATCCGCTGTGGTTGATATGTTCAAAGACCGCGCACATACCATCAATGAACTGGCTGAAATGGGTTTGTTTTTGTTACAGCCTTTGACAGGTTACGACGAAAAAGCCGAAGCCAAAGCATTCAAAGAATCTGCCATCGAACCATTGAAAGCGGTGATTGCCAAATGTGAAGCCATTGATGATTGGGCAAGTGCCGATTTACATCAAATGATCGCGGATGTGGTTGCTGAACTTGAGGTTGGTTTTGGTAAAGTGGGCATGCCGGTCAGATTGGCTTTGTCCGGTCAGGCACAAGGACCAGCCAATGATGCCATTATGCAAGTGTTGGGTAAGGATGAAAGCATCCAGCGATTGCAAAATGCACTGTCTCATTTACGGCAGAAGTTTGCCTAATACCAATCCGGGTTCTTTGATACTTTTGGTTCGCTGATGCTGTGGTAAAATCATCTTTTCGATGGTTTGGTTTAGGAGGTTTTGGTGACTGTAGAAAAACACGGCTTATATATTGGCATTGAGCGCAAAGACAACAGCTATATGCTGTCATTGAGGGCTGTTGGTAAGTTGACTCATGAAGACTATGAAATCATTAACCCTTTGATTGATTCTGCTCTTGCCGGTGTTAAAGAACCTTTGGTTAATGTGTTTATTGATGCCACTGAATTAAAAGGCTGGGAACTTCGGGCGGCCTGGGATGATTTTAAGTTGGGCCTTAAACATGGCAATCAATTCAGAAAAATTGCGATTTTAGGCAATAAGAAATGGCAGGACTATGCGGCAAAAGTGGCCGGTTGGTTTATCTCAGGTGAATCCAAATATTTTGAAAAGGAACAGCAAGCCGTCGATTGGCTTGCTGATTAATTGTTCTTATTGTTCAGTGTTAGGACAGGCTGAACGGCAATTGTTAAGTCCCATAAATAATTGTGTGGTCAAGGCTTCGGTGTGACTTTTGAAGTTTAGTAATTTTGAATCAGTCAAAAATTCATAAAGCATCCCTTTGATAAAACAGTGCAAAGTCAGCGTTAATATTTCTGAATCGGCTTCAGCTACCAACAAGCCCTTTTGTTTGGCCCGATCAAAATATGATTGCAGCAGTTGTAAACTTTTTAGTTTCTTGTCTTGGTGCTTTTTCTTGAATTGTTGTAATTCCCCGGAATAGTCACATTGATAAAACAGTCGCATTATTTTCATTTTGGCAGTGTTTTCTTCAAGCTCCATCATCAGTTTTACCAAAAGTTCTTTCAGTTGTTGTAACGGGTAGGGTGAGTCTGTTTCCAGGTCGCGGGTAATGGCCTGGATAAATGGCTCATGCAATGAGTCATGTAGCGCATCAAATATTTCGGATTTATTTTGAAAATGCCAGTAAATGGCACCTCTGGTCACTTTCGCTTTTTTGGCAATCTCATCCAGTGAAGTGTTGAAATAGCCTTTCACGGAAAAGCAGCTTAACGCGGCCGTTAAAATGGATTCTTTGGTTTTTTGGGCTTCTTCTTTGGTTTTTCTCATGTTTGGCAGTTTATCAAATAAAAGACAATTTGACAACATACATTCATGTATGTATAATTCAAACTTTAAGAATCAAGATGCGTAATGTGGTTGTTAGATGACATTATTTTGAGCTTTTATTCTATGTTGAATGGCTTGATGCAAAAGAATGTTTAATTAATATCTGACCTTTTTGTCTAATGATTCATAAACGTTTAAGTGATTTCATTTACTTTCGCACTTTCCTGAAATGAAATGAAATGTAAAAATAGAAACTTAAATAATTGAACTTACCCACAACCCTTTTAAATTAACTTCAAAAAAAATATTATGAACAAGAAAGCCATCATTATTTTAGTTGTTATATTGGCCGCAGCATTTGCTTACTATCAATTTGCCAATAAGCAAGCGGCTCCTCAGGGCGCCATGCCTTCAGGCAGGCCTGCTACACAGGTTTCAACATTGAAACTGGTTAAAGAACCGGTGACATTAAAAATGACGCTGCCTGGTCGGACTTCTGCTTATTTGCAGTCACAAGTGAGGCCGCAGGTAACAGGTATCATCAAGGAACGTTTGTTCAAAGAAGGTGCCTCGGTTGAAAAGGGTCAACAGTTATACCAATTGGATGATTCACAATATGTGGCTAACCTTAAAAGTGCCCAGGCCAATTTACTCAGTGCCAAAGCCAATTTGAAAGCCACCCAAGCCAGATACAACCGCACCAAATCTTTAGAAGCCAAAAAAGCGGTCAGTGAACAGGATTTGGATGATGTTGAGGCTCAGTTGGATCAGGCAAAAGCAGACATATCAGTGGCTGAAGCCGCTGTGGCTTTACAGCAAATCAATGTTGATTACACCCGAGTCTATGCGCCGATTGGTGGACGCATCGGCAAATCAAATTTAACCGTCGGTGCGTTGGTCACAGCCAGTCAGGCACAGGCTTTGGCGGTGATTACACAATTGGATCCGATGTATGTGGATATGCAAGTTTCAGGACAACAAGCCACTTGGATTCAACAACAATTAAATACCGGTGCTGCCATCAATGTACAGTTGATTGGACAAGATGTTGAACATCCAGCATCAGGTGTGCTTGAGTTTTCAGATGTTAATGTGGACGAAACAACAGGTTCGGTCGGTTTGAGGGCTTTGATGGATAATTCGAGCGGTTTGCTGTTACCTGGTCTTTTCGTTAATGCTGAAATTACCCTGGGTGAACGTGATGGTGTGTTGGTGCCACAACGGGCTACCACCAGAACACCTGATGGTGAATTAAGTGTTTGGGTTTTGGGTGAAAACAGTCAGGTACAACCCAAGGTTATTAAGGTGAATCGCGCTGTTGGTAACCAATGGGTTGTTATTGAAGGCCTGAATGGTGGCGAAGAAATTGTTGTTGAGGGCTATCAAAGATTGGCGCCTGGTGCAGCGGTCAAAGCGACTCCTTGGGTACCTTCGACCACCGCAGGTAATAAAGGAGCATAACAAATGGCTAGATTTTTTATTGATCGCCCGGTTTTTGCCTGGGTGATCGCAATCATTATTATGTTGGCGGGTGTTTTGGCCATCCGCTCCTTGCCGGTTGAGCAATACCCCAAAATAGCACCACCGACTGTTGCTATCAGCGCTTCCTACCCCGGAGCATCAGCGGAGACGGTTGAAAATGCGGTGACTCAAGTCATTGAGCAACGGTTGACCGGTATTGACCAAATGCGGTATTACAATGCCAGCAGTCAGGATGGTTCAATGACCATTACCATCACTTTTGAACCGGGTGTTGATCCGGACATTGCACAGGTTCAAACTCAGAATAAAGTGCAAGGCGCCATCAGTTTATTGCCGCAGGAAGTACAGGCCCAAGGTGTGACTGTTACCAAGTCCAATGATACGTTTCTGATGGTGGTGGGTTTCTATACAGAGGATGGCTCCCTGACTCAAGGTGATTTGGGAGACATGTTGGTTTCCAAGTTTCGTGATCCCATTTCGCGGGTAAATGGTATAGGCAGTGTTCGTGTATTTGGTTCGCAACATGCGATGCGTATTTGGCTTGATCCGGCGAAACTGTTCAGTTATGGTATGACGCCACTACAGGTGCAAAGTGCCATACGTGAGCAAAATACCGACATTTCAGCGGGTCAATTGGGTGCTTTGCCAGCGATTTCGGGGCAACAAATCAATGCTACCGTTACCGCACAGTCGCGTTTGCAAACGGTTCAAGACTTCAAAGACATCATTTTAAGGGTCAACACCGATGGTGGACAAGTACGCCTCAGTGACGTGGCTCGTGTGGAGTTGGGCTCGGAATCTTATGCCACCATTGCGCGTTACAAGCGGATGCCGGCTTCAGGTATGGCGGTTTCGCTCGCTACCGGCGCCAATGCATTGGATACAGCTGCGGCAGTGAAAGAAAAAGTCGCCGAGTTGTCCAAGTTTTTACCTGATAATGTCAAAGTGCTTTATCCTTTTGACAGCACGCCTTATATTGAGCTGTCAATCAACTCGGTGATCCAAACCTTGATAGAAGCAGTGGTGCTGGTGTTTTTCGTGATGTTGTTGTTTTTGCAAAATTTGCGCGCCACCTTGATTCCCACCATTGCAGTGCCGGTGGTGCTGTTGGGGACTTTTGCCATTTTATCGGTATTTGGCTTTTCTGTGAATGTATTAACCATGTTTGCCATGGTACTGGCCATTGGGCTCTTGGTGGATGATGCCATCGTAGTTGTGGAAAATGTAGAACGGGTCATGAGCGAAGAAGGTTTGCCACCCAAAGAAGCCACCAAAAAATCCATGGATCAGATAACCGGAGCCTTGATTGGTATTGCTGTGGTGTTGTCTGCGGTATTCGTGCCTATGGCATTTTTCGCTGGATCAGCTGGTTCAATTTATCGACAATTTTCAATCACCATCGTGTCAGCCATGGGCTTATCAGTTTTGGTTGCTTTGGTGTTGTCTCCTTCTTTGTGTGCCACTTTTTTGAAGCAAAATGATAACCATGATGCTAACAACGGCAAAGGATTTTTTGGCTGGTTCAACCGCAATTTCAATGCCTTGCGTGACAAGTATGAGCGTAGTGCTTCTTACATGACACGTAGAATTTTGCGTTTCGTGGCCTTGTACGTGCTGTTGTTAGGCGTGGTTGGTTATGTGTTTACCTCATTGCCTAAATCATTTCTGCCTGATGAAGATCAGGGGTCAATGTTTGTGATGGTAAATGCCCCTGTTGGTGCCACTGCAGAGCGTACCCGTGAATCAGTAAAACAGGTTGAAGACTATATGCTGGATGTCCAGGGTGACAATGTAGAACATATGTTTACTGTGGTCGGATTCAGTTTCAGTGGTGCGGCACAAAATGCGGCCATGGGCTTTGTACGCTTGAATGATTGGTCTGAGCGGACCGAAGAGCACCAAAGTGTATTTGCCATTGCCGGTCAGGCCTATGGTGCTTTTTCTCAAATCAAGGATGCCATGGCTTTTGCTTTTTACCCACCACCGATTCAGGAGTTGGGTAATGCGTCAGGGTTTGATTTTCAACTGGTTGACCGCGGTGGTTTGGGCCATGAGGCATTGATGAATGCACGAAATCAATTGTTAGGTATGGCTGCTCAGAACCCTAATTTACAGGGTGTCCGTCCCAATGGATTGAATGATGTGCCACAATTTAAAATCAACATCGACAACCAAAAAGCTGCTGCCATGGGCTTATCACTCAGTGACATCAACAGTACTTTGCAAATCGCCTGGGGTTCCAGTTATGTGAATGACTTTTTGGATGAGGGCAGAATCAAGAAAGTTTATATGCAAGCCGACGCACCGCACCGCATGAATCCGGAGGACTTGTCTTTGTGGTATGTAGCTAACGATCAGGGTGAAATGATTCCATTCGATCGATTCGCCACTACGCAATGGGTTTATGGTTCGCCAAAACTGGAACGTTTCAATGGTGAATCTTCAATGAATATCCAAGGTGGTGCGGCTCCTGGTGTCAGTACCGGTGAGGCCATGGATGCCATTCAGGAAATTGTTAATCAATTACCTGATGGTATTGAGCTGGCATGGTCTGGCTTATCATATGAAGAAAAGCAAAGTGGTTCTCAGGCACCTGCGTTGTATGCCTTATCGGTATTGATTGTATTTTTGTCATTGGCAGCCCTTTATGAAAGTTGGGCGGTGCCATTTGCGGTGATTTTAACTGTGCCTTTGGGTATTTTGGGCGCAGTGATTGCAGCTGGATGGTTCGGAACGGCCAATGATGTGTATTTTCAGGTGGCCTTATTGACCACCGTAGGTTTGGCTTCCAAAAACGCCATTTTGATTGTGGAGTTTGCCAAAGACCTCAAGGATCAGGGAATGGACTTGTATGAAGCCGTATCCACTGCAGCCAAACAACGTTTCAGACCCATTATCATGACTTCATTGGCCTTTATTTTGGGTGTCACACCGTTGGCGATTTCTGATGGGGCTGGTGCTGCCAGTCAAAATGCCATTGGTCGGGCAGTCATGGGCGGTATGATTGCTTCAACAGTCATCGCTATTTTGTTTGTGCCGATGTTTTATGTGATTGTTCAGAAGGTTTTCAGAAGACAATCTGCTTAGTATTTCCTCCAGGCTGAAATGCCGAACTGAAAAATGCCGGAGAAGTTATTTCTTCCGGCATTTTTTTTGAATTGATTGTCCGATTAAAATTTCATTATTGACCAAGTCAGTGTGTTAAATCTTCTATAATACTGGCAGAACAATTTGTCGGTATTGACAAACTCAGGCAAAAAATAGCCTGCATCTGTTAGGTTCGAAACAATTATATTCAGTCACACTTGAGGAGTTTATGACACAACCACAAGCTGGCATTTTCGCCGAAAACACCAACAGTTATTATTATCTGGAGTACCAATTGGATTTAGCACAACCATTGGATGCCATCAAAGCTGCGCTACAAGCGGTGCTGGCTTTGCAGACAGAAGGTATCTATGTGGTGTTGTCGTTTGGTGCTGTGGCCTGGAATAAACTTAATCCAGCGTGGCAACCAGCCGATTTGGTTGATTTCAAAACCTTAAAAGGGGTTCGTGATTTCACCATGCCCGGTACCCAGCATGATGTGTTTTTCTGGATTCACAGCACCCATCATGACGGTAATTTTGATGTGGTATTGCAAGCACAGGTAGCGATGCAAAATGTGGCTCAGCTTAAGTTGGATTTGCGTGGCTTTAAATACCATGATGAAAGGGATTTGATTGGTTTTGTTGATGGCAGTGCCAACCCCAAGGACAATGACAGGCAATTAGCAGCGGTGATTCCTGAAGGACAAGTCGGTGCCGGAGGCTGTTATGTGATTTCGCAAAAATGGATTCATGATTTAGCGGCATTCAATCAGTTGCCACTCAGTGAACAAGAACAGGTGGTGGGTCGTACCAAGGTAGACAGTATTGAGCTCAGTGGCGAAGACATGCCTGCTGATTCTCATGTCAGTCGCACAGATTTAACCATAGATGGACAGGCGATGAAAATATACCGTCGCAGTGATCCTTTTGGTTCAGCACAGGAACACGGCCTGTATTTTTTGGCTTTTGCCTGTGAAATGCGCCGCTTCAGTTCTCAGCTTGAAAGCATGTTAGGCATACCGGATGGAATTCATGATCGTTTGATTGAGTTTTCAACAGCGGTGACCGGATCTTATTGGTTTGCCCCTGCGCAAGAAGATTTGCAAGCGGTGTTGTCATGATGGTTAGCGATTAATCACTGTAATCAGGCTTAACAGTAAAATGACGCTGATTTGTAGTCTTACACAGGTTTGCACCAACCAGTTTGGTGATTTGATTTGTTTGTTACTCTGAAAGAAAATGGTCGCATAAATCAACCAACAAAAAATTAAAAAGCACATGCCTTGCCAATCGGCAAAAGATTTGAAGCTGAGCCAAACGGCCACCATCAACACAAAATATAACAGTACTGTCCAACCTGCATTAGAAGAATTAATCACTTGTCCTATACCAATTCCACAACATGTAGATAAAAGAATGGCACCATATGAATGGGCATAGATGTAAGAATTGAGCCGTGAAAATTTAAAAGAGATGGATGCTATGTTTTCTAAATTCAGGCTGAAATAAATGGCTAAAAACAATGCAAAAACTAACGGCAGAACACTGAAAATCAGCAGGGTTTTGATGGTTTTTTCAGTGCTCATTGTGCAATGGTTTTTTTAACAAAGTACGGTGGTAAAATTAACGAGAAAAATCATCAAAATAGATGAGGTCTTGTGCAAATGTAACTGCTTCTAAAGCATCAACACGACCCCAGCCAAAAGTATTGTTGGGCACTTCAGAACCTGGCACGCCATTACAAGACTGAGCCGAAGTCAATGGTAGAGCTGTTCTGGTCAAAATTTTACCCACCAGTTCAGGCTTGCCTTCCAAAGATGAATTGGCTGACATTACCAAAGCCGCAACGGCAGCAACATTGGGTCCCGCCATGCTGGTGCCACTCTTGGTGGTGTAGCCAGAATTGTTATTGGCAGAGCGAACTGAACTGCCAGGTGCAGAAACATCGGGTTTGATCACTTCAATGCCATCAATATTCACCGCACCGCGACTGCTGAAACCTGAAATAATGTCAGCTGATGTCGTAGAACCAATGGTAAAACTTTTGTCATAGATGGCTGGTGGGGTGGTGATGCTGTTACACCCGGAGCCGCCATTCCCAGCTGAAACCACCACCATGATGCCAGCAGTAACCACATTGTTAATGGCGTCACGCAATACGATTGTTTCATCAACACAACCTTCGCTGAATGGGCACCCCCACGAGTTATTGATGATATGAGGTGCATAAGCAACATCAGGATTTTGGTCATTCAAGTCTGTGGGTTCCAAAAACCACTGAAAACATTCCAAATAGGTATCTGGCGTACCATCGCCCTGATTCATGTTGCGACACCCCATCCATTGGGCATCCGGTGCGACACCTATCTGGTTACTCCCACCGTCATCACCCAACATGGTACCCATGGTATGTGAGCCATGGCTGTTGTCATCGCAAGGCGCTGTGCCACAGTCGATATTTGGATTGTCGATGGCATCATGCCAGTTGTAATTATGGTCAGCATTTTGTCCATCCCAGCCACGGTATTTGTTGATCAAGGCGGGATGATCCCATTGATAGCCAGTATCCTGTCCAGCCAGGATGATGTTTTGCCCACGGAAACCCAAAGCCCAGACATCTGGTGCATTGACCTGGCTCACATTCCATTCAATGGCTGATGTAGCTTCGATATTTTTTTTCTGAACTTCGGGTAAGGTCAAACCCATGGGATTGTTGGAAAAAGCCTGAGAGACTTCTTTGCGCTGCAAAATTCCTGGTATGTCCGCAGTTTTGGCCTTAACCAAAATGTGATTACTGACCCAAAAAGACCGGTATGTGATGTTATGGTCATTCAAATAATCCAGCAAAGGTTTTTGACTCTGCGCCGCATGATTTTTCAGCTGTGTGACTGTGTTTCTGATTTTTTCAATGCGGTCAGACACGGTAATTTTTTTTAATTCGGGGCTGTTTAGCTTGAGAATCAGTTCAATCTCACCAGTGCTTTTAAGCTGATTCAACACAGCTGAAGAAGCTTTACTTTGCCAATCAGTTGATTGTGCTTGAGAAGCAGTAGAAGGAGCTATGGCCAAAGCCAACAGGGATATTTTCATGGGAATAGCTTCAGTCAAAACAAGCATAATACCCGAGATGGTTTAGGACTGCAATTTGATTTCAGCCGTTTTCAAAAGGTATAAATTTCAATAAAGATGTTAGAATGTCGCCCGATGTACAGCATTAATGTTTATGAACCCTAAAAAACTGGCCATTTTGTTCTATGGTTTTATTGGCGCCGTGGTCTTGCTGGCGCTGTATTTACTGTATTTTCAACAGCAGCAGGCGAAGCGACAAACCATCAACGATTCGATTAACACCGTTACCAGG
>JAUHXW010000076.1 GCA_030426705.1 Gammaproteobacteria bacterium | reverse complement strand
ACGGTACAAAACAATCATTTGATGGATGAAGTCTGGAAAGATAAACCGAGTTCACCGGAAGTGATACCAGCTGCCATTTCACGTTTGCGAAAAATGTTTAAGCAAACAGGGGTGGGTGAGGGTTTAATCACCACCGTACATAAAATAGGCTATAAACTGGAGCTGCCTAAGGATGATGTGGTCAGTGATACAGTCAAAGAAGTTGTGGTTAAGCGTCAAAACAACTATTTTTTGTGGCCTTTGTTTTTTATAGCAGGTTTGTTGTTGGCTTATTTTTACTTGAATATCCCAGCCAAAAAGGAACCAACAAAACCAGCCGAACGAATGATTCGCAGTACATCACAAGACAGTGCCAGTTCATTAGAAACAGATGAGGTTCAACTTTTTATTTTACGGCACACTGAAAAGCAAGAACCAGATGCAGAAGATCCTCAATTGAGCGAGCAAGGCATCAAAAGGGCTCAATATTGGGCCAGGGTTTTGCAAGATGTGCAGTTTGATGCGGTTTATACCACCAACTTCAAACGAAATATTCAAACAGCCAATTTGGTGACAGCGGGCAGAGATGTTGAGCTTAAAATTTACTATCCGATGTCTTTTGATGTCAAACAGTTCCTGGAAAAAGAACAAGGCAAAAGAATTCTGATAATTGGTCATAGCAACACCATCCCTGATATGGTCAATAGACTGGTGGGAAGCAACGAGGAGCCTCCCATGAGTCACCAGAACTATAATTTACTGTATATCGTTAATATCGATCAAAACTCCAGGTATTCAACTTTACTGCATATAGAAAACCCCTGAGTTTACAGTTGCTCAAAGCCGTTTTTGAATATAGGGGGTTCTGTAGGTACTGACTTTGAGAATATAATCGCGCCCGCTGCTTCATCGGCCACGACCAGAAAATCATCATTTGCGACCACTTTAACACCATCAGATTGAGTCTTGTAAAAATTAAGAAGTTGTGGATCAGCCAAATCAGAAATGTCATATTCCAAAAGTCCAAACAGAGCACCTGATGCCAGATAGGCTACTTGGTTGTGGATATCTATACCTTCTATAGGCATGGGTGAAGTTTCAGTGGTAGAAACAATACTCGCATTCACTGGGTCACTGACGTCCCAAATTTGTAAGCCACCCAAACCAAGAGCCAAATACAAATAATCATCAACCAAAGCAACATCTTTAATGACATCGCTGGTTGTGTGCTGGGCCAGTAAGACAGGGTTACCAACCAATGAAAAATCTAAAATAGTTATTTGTGTGCCACCTATGGCAACAATAATTTCATTATCTCTAGCCACCCGTAATAATAAAGAACCAGACCAATGACCTCTTACAGTGGCTCCTTGCTGGCTTATGTTTAACCATTCAATTTCATCGCGATAAGCAACCAAAATATGATTGTTGTCCAGTACAATCATGTGATTGGGGAAACGATTGCCAATATCATAGCCAGGTATTGTTACGGGATTATTGATATCGCTGATATCCGTAATCAGTAATTCTTCACGCGGTTCACCTGCAATCAGATAGTTTTCTATACTTACTGCTGCGGTGATTCTCCTATCCTGATGTAACCACAGTGAGGTTTCGGGGCGATATGGATTTGAATTATCAACAACCACTACGCCACCGTCATCCATGAGTAAAGTAATCTTATCCTGAAAAACCTCTACATCAACTGTTGGTTCCTGCAACTGAGAGAAACTAAGCTCTTGAAGAGCCCCCACAGTGCCCATGGCATCAGTATTATAAACAACCAAACCATTTTTAAACTGCCCATTGGGAGTTCCTCTATCTAAACCCACTATCAAAAAATCTTTGACGATAATACCAGGTGAGGTTGTACCTGAGCTTTGAATTAATACTGGTGCTGCCATATTATTAATGTCAAAAATCAAAACACCCTCACTACCTGACGCAATGGCTAGATAGCTACCAGGAAGAGGATAGACTTTTCTTGCGTCACCAACATCATCAGAAAAAGTAATTATTTCAGTGACAGACAGGTTGGGCAATAAATCAATGCTGGCCAAGCTGACACCTTCACTTTTACGAGCAATATACGCCGTATCATCTATTATATTTATGTTATGAGCTTTGCTGTAAGTGGCATCTCGCAGGACCAATGAAATATTGGATAAATCGGACACATCATAAACACTTAAGCCATCTAAATCGTCAGCAACGAAAGCATACTGGTCATAAATAGCCACGTCTGATACCGTATCAGTGCCAGGTTCAAAAATATCGCCGATGACTGCAATGTTTTGTGGGTCAGAAATATCCAGCGCCCATATGCCTTTGGGGCTAATCGCAGAAACCAATGTGGTGTCATTGATGAAGTCCATACCTTTGGGTTTGCCACCTTGTAAATAACCAGGTAAACTTTCATCATCAAAGTCAAACCGACCCAAAAGAATAGGCGATTGAGGGTTGCTAACATCCAGGAGACTAATCCATTGGTCTTCATCATTAATAACCAGTGTTTGTCCATTTGGGCTGATGGCAATATTTTTGACGAGATAATTGGTTCGAAAAGAGGACAAGGCTTGAACTTCACCCAGTGAATTTAAGTCAGCGATATGCAGTACCGTCCCTTCACTGTAAAAAATCAAATCATTGTTGCCATTTGAATATTTTTCTATGGCAAAAGGCTGGCCATATGGCCACTGCCCAGCAATTGGATACTCGGAAACCTGAGCCATGCAGTTAGAAAAGTAAATGCATATTAAAGTGAATAATGTGACTAACGATTTCATGCTAAATCCAGATATGAAGTACTATCTATTATGTTAAAGCCATTATTTTTTACCTGAAAAAGACCTGAAAAAACCCTGAAAAAAGTTTTAAAGAGACCTTTGTTTACGAATCAAGCAAACTTCACTTAATAGTCAAAACGCAAAGCACACGCTTTGTTTGATAGAATGATTGGATTCTGGATTGAATTGTTATGAAAGCCTCCACAGTTAACAACGACAAAGACTTGACCCAAGGTTCAGTTTATAAGCATATGATTCGCATCGGTGTTCCGGCTGCTTTGGGCATGGTGTTCAATACCTTGTATAACCTGACAGATAATTGGTTTGCTGGGCGTATTTCAGATGTTGCGTTGTCGGGGTTGTCAATTGCCAGTATTGTGTTTGCTTTATTTTTGGCTTTGGGCATGGGCTTACAGGCTGGTACTTCAGCTATGGTAGCCTCTGATTTGGGGTCAGGTAATAAAAAGCAAGTCAGGGCATGGATTGATTGTTCGCATGGTATCACCTGGTTTCTGTCTTTGGTGATCCTTGTTTTGGGTTTGTTGTTTGCTCAGGATTTACTGAATTATCTCAGTGATGACGGACAGATTGTTAACCTGGCATGGGATTACACATCAGTGATTCTATGGGGTAATGTTTTTTTTAATTTGACCAGCTGTTTTGCCGGTGCTTTGATTGCGCATGGTAACACCACCAGTTATCGCAATGTCTTGATGTTTGGTTTCTTGGCCAATTGGCTGCTGAATCCTTTGTTTATCTATGGTTTTGACTTTGGGGTGGCCGGGTTGGCTTGGTCCACTTTGGTGATTAAATTTGGCTCATCTTTGTATTTGTTGTTGGTGTTGAAGAATGAAGTCAAAACCTGGTCCATGCCGGCATTTGATTTGTCACATTGGAAACAATTGTTGGCACAAATTATGCCGGCCAGCATGAATATGTTAACCATCATCATTGGTGGTTTTATCACCATTTATTTTATTTCAAAATTTGGTGATCATCCGGTGGCTGGATATTCAGTCGGTATTCGTATTGAGCAGTTACTGTTGATGCCCGCATTGGGTTTGAATGCTTCTGTGATGGCTTTGGTGGGGCAAAATTACGGTGCCAACAACATCGAACGGGTCAAAGAAATCTATCATAAGTCATTGAAATTAGCTGCTTTAATTTCGGTGGTATTTATCCCCACCATGATTTTTTTATCGCCACTGATGATGACTCAGTTTTCTGATAACGAGGAAATTGTTTCTGTCGGCGTTTATTATTTACGCGCAGATGCCTTTGCCTTTTTCGGCTACATGCTGCTGTTCTGTTCTAATGCGGTCTTACAGGCCATCAAACGCCCGCTGTTTCCATTAGTCATTGGCATCTTGCGACAAATGGTTTTGCCCATTTTTGCCTTTTATCTGCTGATTAATGTGATGGATTTCGGTTTGTATTCAATATTTTGGGCCATTGTGAGCATAGTTTTACTCAGTGCAGTTGTGGCCTGGGTTTATACGAGAGGCAGGTTAGACAAACTTTAATATTCAAGGAAAAAGCCACAGTGAAAGGTTAGCTGTGGCTTGTTATTTAAGAGTCAATTAATTCCAGCCGCCTTCGTCCCAATTCATTTCATCCCAGTTCCAGGCATTGGCATTACAACTGATTACCACTGAATCTATACCTGAACCTGTCATAATTCCTGAGCTTCCTGTCATGGCACAGTTTTGTTGTGAAGGCGAATTGGGAAGCTGTTGAATCAAGACCTGCCATTGTTCACCCACAGCAATGTAATTATTAAATACGAAAGTACCATTTTGTGTGATCGATAAACTTTCATCTACTCCATTTGATTGTAAGTTTAAAATGAGTTCAGTGCTACTGATGCCACTTACTAAACCGCTCACCAGAGCAGTGTTTTCAAAAGCATTTTTGTATATCAAGTCAGTTGCTGAAACATTGTTTGCTGTGACCAACCCAAGGACAAACAATGAAAATCTTAAAGTTAGCATCATTGGTCCTCAAACAGTGAACCCGCAACCCAATCATCTGAGCCTGAAGCCGTTCGTGAATTACCTCCACTGACGCTGCTGTTGTCGCCAATAGCTACATTTGATGTGCCACCTGTTACAGAGCTGAAGCCAGCAATTGCGACATTCACTGAGCCTCCAGTAACTGAACTATAGGGTCCATCAGCATTATTCTGTATTCCTCCAGTGACCGAGGAGTAGATGCTGTTACTGGTGTTGTTGAAGCCAGCTGCAACTGATGAAGCATTTCCAACAGCATCATTTAACTCTCCACCTGAAACGCTGCTGTAATTGCCTTTAGCTTCATTGAATCGACCACCACTTACTGTTGACGACAGCATGGTTGCTGCACCAGAATCTCCACCAGAAACACTGGATGCTTCACCGGATGCAGAATTATATTGTCCTGCTGAAACATGGGATCGAACCCCGGTTGCAAAATTAAACTGTCCTCCAGTCACTGTCGCGTATTCTCCATTGGCCGTATTATTATTGCCACCTGAAATGCTGGCATAATTAGCTGATGCAGTATTACTCAACCCACCTGATATACTTGTATAAGGCATGGAGGCAAAATTGGAATGACCACCGGTGATACTGCTGTCTATACCTGCCATATCAGTTATATTTGAAAAACCACCAGTAATACTTGAAGTGGGCCCAGTGGTATAGTTACTGGAGCCACCAGTGATGCTTGAAGACTCACCTTGGGCCCAATTACTCACCCCGCCACTGACTTGGCTATAAGCTCCTGTGGCTCGGTTATTGTTACCTCCACTGAGGCTGGTGTAATTAAGCCCTGCTAAATTGTTGAACCCACCTAATAAACTTGAAAAATTGAACTGTGAGACATTACCTAAGCCGGAGATGATAGAACCGAAACCTTCGTAAGAATGGTTTGAACCTATGATTAAGTTATGCGAACCAGTTTGCACATAAGAATTCCAAGTGCCGCCATTATCAGTACAAGATAACTCACTGAAGTATTGATTGTTGTCACAGTAAGATAAGGTGTTGCCTGTATCTTCGTTGTATCCAACGATCAAGTTTCCAAGTCCCTTAATCGTGTCGCCAATTGTTCCTGTCCCATTATTAACTTGTAAATTGACCCCTGAAAATTCTGCCGTATCATAGCCGTTGAAAGAGACCAAGCTCAAATAACCATCGAGGGATAAAACTGAATTGCTGGCTAAACTTGAAAGATTGGTTTGTAACTGGTCAATTGCGCCTTCAGCTGTTACCAAGTCATTTTGTAATTGACTGATTTCTGACTCAGCAGTTGATAAATCGGATTCTAATTGCGAGATATCTGATTGTGCGGTAGATAAATCACTTTCTAATTGTGTGATATCAGATTGTTGCGTGTTGACAGTGCTTTGCAGTGAAATTATGGTCGATTGTAAAGTAATGATTGTGGATTCAATGCTGCTTAATCTTGAATCATTGTCATCAACTGCTGAATCTATTGCACTGAAATTCTCATTGACCTCGGCAGCACTTGCTGGCGTGTTCGGAGTGAATGTGTTAGGAATGGTTAGTTCACTGGACATAACCTGAAAAGAGCATGCCAACAAGCAATAAGATGCTAATTTATTCATTTTGTTTCCCCCTGAAATATTGAATTATTATCAATAATATATCACAGCAACTTTAAACACTTAAAGTACTTTGTCAGTGCAATGAGATTAGTTATACATAAAACAGCTTGTATATTTTCATATTATAACTCCGATAATAAATAAGCAGAATATATGTTTTTTTCTAGAGCCGCTGGCAGTCTAATTATGTGATTTTTTGCTGAAAAAATTTTATCTGACCAGTATGATAGTTGGCTTTTAAAAAATTAGACCACCCATGAAAAATATTCCTTTGAAGTTAAGTTTAGCTATGCTGGTTGCATTGGCAGGTTGTCAGGATAAATCTGAGCCGGTACAAACTGTTGAAACTGAAATCAAGCCTGTTGAAACGAAAACAGTTGAAAAAGCTGTGCCACCAATAATTGATAATTTTGATGCCAGTGCCCGTGTGCTGTTTCATGCCAGGCCACATTATGCCACGGTTTTGGGTGTGGAAGAGTCGTTGGCTGGTGGTAAATACAACCATCGACTGGATGATTATTCACCACAAGCAGAAGCCAGATTGCGTGATAAGTTGCGTGAAATCAATAAGCAATTGACCAACATTGAAGTTACTGAGCCCACTGACGTAGATAACAAAAAGGTGATGATGAATCTGAATCGTTACTTTGCTGGTCATGAAGATTTTGACATTGGTTACATCGATTTGTGGATGGGACTTTCGCCTTTTATTGTGAACCAAATCAATGGCCCATTGATAGATGTGCCCAATTACATGGTGGCCAATCAAAAAATCAATTCAGTAGATGATGCCAAAGAGTATTTACAACGACTGGATGGTTATGATGCTTTCTTGCAAAGTGTTATGGCCAAATTATCGGCTGATACCGGTAAAGGCTGGATTCCACCGAAGGTAATTATTGAAAAAACCATAGCTGGATTGGAATCATTTATTGAGCCTGAAGTAACTGCACATCCGTTGTACACCACTTTTGAAAAACAAGTCAACGCTTTGGATGGTGTTGATGAAACTGAAAAGCAAAGGTTTTACCAACAAGCGGAACAACACATCGAAGACGGTGTGTATTCAGGTTACCGGCTGTTTATAGATGCACAAAAACAGTTGTTGGAAAAAGCCACCATGGAATCAGGTATTTGGGCACAACCCAATGGCGAAGCCTATTATGCAGATGCGGTGAAAATGTTGGGTGATACTGACATGAGCCCAGAAGAAATTCATCAAGTTGGATTGTCTGAAGTTGAACGCATTACCGCTGAAATGGATGCCATTTTGGTGGCCAATGGTCACACCGAAGGTACGGTCGGTGAACGTATGTTAGCTATCAATGATGATCCACAGTTCTTGTATGAAGACTCAGAAGCAGGTCGTGCGCAAGTGATTGCAGACTTGAATGGCTATATCGAAGAAATCAATCAACGCATGCCAGAACAATTTGCCACCAAACCACCTTATGAAGTAGAGGTTCGTGCTTTTCCCAAAGCCAGAGAGGCTTCTGCACCCGGTGGCATGTATTCATCGCCCAAAATTGATGGTTCTGCGCCAGGTATTTACTGGATCAACTTGCGTGATATCAAGGCTGTGCCTAAATTTGATTTAAAAACATTGACTTACCATGAGGCCAATCCAGGTCATCATTGGCAAGTGGCTTTGAATTTGGCACAGGACAGTCTGCCCATGGTGAGACGTATTGCGCCCTATAATGCATACGTGGAAGGTTGGGCCTTGTATTCAGAAGTGGTCGCCAAGGAAATGGGCATGTATAAAGATGACCCTTATGGTGACTTAGGTCGTTTAAAAGCGGAGCTGTTCAGAGCGGTTCGTTTGGTGGTCGATACTGGATTGCACCATAAAAAATGGACTCGTGAAGAAGCGATCAAATACATGGCAAAATCTACTGGGACAGTTGAGTCTGACGTAGTGGCTGAAATTGAACGCTATATGGTTTGGCCAGGTCAAGCTTTGGGTTACAAACTCGGCATGCTTAAAATTCTTGAGTTACGACAAATGGCTCGGGAAGCTTTGGGTGAACAGTTTGATATTAAGGCTTTCCATGATTTGGTTCTGCTGGGTGGAGCTGTTCCAATGGCAGTGCTGGAAGAAAAGGTGAATGCCTGGGTCAAAAAACAAAAAATGCCACAGATTTAACCTCTTGAAAGCAATGAAGCAGACAAATTCAGGTCTGCTTCATTGGCTTTTACTATCAGCAGCCAAATCCAGACGAAATTTGATTTCGTCCTGCATGCGTTCTACACAGGCTTTGCCTTCTTCAATACAATCCCTGGCTTTATATAGTTGTAATAAACCCACGTTGTTCAGGCGCGGTTGCAACAACACGTCAGGTGGATCACCTGCCAGACGACTGCGAGTTAAATGTGAAGACATGATGTGGATTGAATTTGAAATGACATCGATGCCTTTAGGGGATTTTACGGTTGAGCCATCTGAGCTGATGAGTTTTATGGCTTTTTGAAAGTTATATTTGGTTTTGTTCCAAAAGCCGTCTTCTTCATCTGGCTCCTCTTCAATGATTTCATCTTGTTCATCAACAACCTGGTAACTGTTGATGATGTCAGAATTCAGGTTCACCGCAATCACAATGTCTGCGCCCAAGGCGCGACATAAAGACACTGGAACCGGATTGACTAAACCGCCATCAACCAGCCATTTACCATCCATGGCGACACAAGGAAACAGACCGGGAAAGGCCATTGATGACCACAAAGCATCATGTACCGAACCGTCCTTAAGCCATATCTCTCTGCCATTGCTAAGGTTGGTAGCAACAGCCGCAAAAGGCATATCCATCTCTTCAAAGGTCATGGACTCAAGGCCAATGGTATGTTCAAATAATTTTTGTAGCTTGCTGGCGTTTACAAAACCTGAAGCGTTGAAGTTGAGACTCAGGAATGTTCTGATTTTGGATTCGGTCATTGACAGAGCCCAGTCCTCAAGTTTATTCAGGTTGGATGTTGCATAACTGGCACCAACCATGCTGCCAACCGAACAGCCAGCAACCACATCGGGTTTAACACCGATGGCTTCAAGTGCCCTGATCACACCGATGTGAGACATGCCTCGAGCTGATCCGCTGCCCAATGCCAGGCCAATTTTTGGTTTGATTTTTGTCATTTGTTGTTGTGATTTATATGCTTGTATCGCCGCTCAATGTAAAATAGACACCATGAAAATTCAATCAAAAATAGCCTGCAATTTAAGTCGCAATGATGAATTGTTTGTTGCAGCTATTGAAAACAACAATTTTCACCTGGCTGAATTCAATCACGCAGCACATGTCAAACTGGCTTATTGTTATTTGGCACAAGCAGGTTTGGAAAACAGTATCAAAAAAATGAGTCAAACCCTCAAGTCCTATCTGTTGGCTAACGGTGTGGATGGCAACAAATTCCATGTAACTATCACTCATGCCTGGATCCGGGCAGTCTGGTACTTCATGAAAAAAAGTGAACAGACTCATTCGGCTGATGAATTTATAAAAACTTATCCAGCGTTGTTGAATAAAGATATTTTACTCAGTCATTACAGCCATAACCTGTTGTTTTCAGATCGGGCCAGAAGTCAATTTGTTTATCCGGACATCAGCCCAATCCCAGAATAATCACTCTGCCAGTGTCAAAACAAGCGACCTGTTGTGAGGTCGGTCGCGATGTTCACAAAGATAAACCCCTTGCCAGGTTCCCAGCGCCAATCTGCCCTGACTGACTGGAATGGTCAATTGACAACCCATCAACGATGACTTGACATGTGCTGGCATATCATCGTCACCTTCGTAATCGTGTTTCCAAGGGTAATCCCGTGGCACCAACGTTTCTTCAAAAGTTTTAAAGTCTTCACGTACTGTTGGGTCGGCATTTTCATTGATTGTCAAGCTGGCCGAAGAATGTCTTAAGAAAACATGTAACAAACCGACATCCACCGCTCGGATGTCAGCACGGATGGCCTGTTCAATCTGTTCAGTAATTAAATAATAACCACGTCCGGGTGTTTTGATGGTGAGGTTGTGTTGTTTCATAAGGATTTTGTCAGATTAGATTAATACTCAACTTCTTATTAAGTGTTGAGCTTTTAGCAGTTTGTTTGTTGCATCAACCGTAAGGCCAACTCAATTATATCTTGCTTCATGCTCAGCTTCTTTACCCAATGTTTTGGAATGTTGTCAAACCCATAATACGCACCTGCAATCTGTCCTGTAATCGCTGCAGTTGTG
>JAUHXW010000418.1 GCA_030426705.1 Gammaproteobacteria bacterium | reverse complement strand
GGAACCAGCTAGTTTCGTCGTCCTCGGGCTTGACCCGGGGACCCATTTTCAACACACTAGATGTTGATTGTGCAGTTTTAAATAAAGAGTAAAGTGCGAATTTTGGAAAATAGGGAGCCTAGATTTACTATGAATGAATTGGATATTGGGTTTCTTGGTGGGTGATTTTTCTAGTATTTTATTCCATTCTGTATTTAAAGCTGTATGCAATGGATCCCCGGGTCAAGCCCGAGGATGACAGATATTGGAGGCTTTATTTATGGTTTATATTCATACAGGTATTTTGCAAGAGTACCTTGTAAACAAGGCTTCGACTTAGCCTAGGTTAGTCCCTCTTACTTTGCCACTCACCTTGACGCTTAGGTAGCGATAATCCGCGTATTGAGCAGAGTCGAAATGTGAGGTTACAAAGGTAAAGTTGTTGTGTATTGCTAGAATGGAAGATAGCGTTGGGAGATCCTTCTATTACACGGCCTGCGGTATTGTGAAAGCACTTCTGTATCTCATAAAACCGCACTTCCACAATTACCGAGCCTTCGCTTCATCAGGATGACAAGTTGTTTGATAGTGTGAGACCTTAAAGTCCATGAGTTTTGATTATAGATATGGATTCCCACGCTGGAGCATGGGAACCAGGTTTATAACTTTTTGAGCTGCATGATGAGATCCTTCGGCTCCGCTTTGCTCCACTCAGGATGACAATTTTTTTTGTAACTGTTTATCTGTTACTGCGTTTATATAACAAATGCTGAATTAATTTCACTGAATTAACTTCTCTGACTCATGTATTTTTTGGCTTGGGTCATGATATTAACGAAAGCAGTTTGGTTGTCCTGATGCACCATTTGAATGATTCTTTGTACAGCATCTGATAAAGCGTTCAGGGTGGTGGGACTGTAATGATTGAGTTTTTGAATTTCGTAGTACAGGTGCGGATTTTCACTCGAAACATTACTGGCGATACCTAATTGGGCATCAAAAGTGGTACTGGATAGTTTGGCCAAGGCATCGGCGGCTTCGCCGGATTCGGACAACACGGTCATAAAGGCTATGTTTACCACATGCGACAAACCAAGCACATAGGCAATGAGGCGGTCATGATCTTCAAATTTCATGTCAATCCGTTCTGCCATGGTCGGTTGAAACAGTTGTTTGACCTGATTGACCGCTTCTTCATTGCCCATGTCGATAAAAATGACATGTTTACCCGACATCAACTGAATGTCAGGACCAAACATAGGATGAATTGAGACCACGCGACAGCCTGTGTCGGCCAATTGACGCAATGGTAAGCGCAGGGGGCTTTTGATAGAACTGATGTCTAAAACGATGCCACTGGGATTTAAGGTGCACAATTGCTGGATGATTTCGGCACTTTTCTGAATCGGTGTGGCGATGATGATGTAATCATGATTCAGTTCAATCTCGTTGATGTCATCGACAAAGTTATGCTGATCATTTAATGGTTCAATGTCGTTGATATAGACATCAAAATTTTGTGAGGATAAAAACTGTGCAAACCATTGGCCCATTTTACCGTTACCACCAATAATCAGGGCTGACTTATTGGAGCCATAATTGGATTCTTTGACTTTTTGGATTTCTTGTTTGCTCAAGGATGTTTCAATCACCAGTTCGAATATTTTTTGGGCAATTTCTGGGTCTAAGCCCTGATCAACCGCGTGATTTCTGACTTTATCGATGACTTGTTTTTCCCTTGATAGTCTCTGGTGGGTGAATTTGTGCTCAACTTCACATTTCCAATTTGTTCCACATTAAACTGTCGTTCAGCGATTAAGGTTATAATTTGCCCATCAATTTCATCCAGTTTTCTGCGTAAATGGTCAAGTTTTTTTGTATCCATGTTGAATGTCAGTAAAAATAGGAGTAGATTGTTACAGTATATGTATCATTAATCAATTATTTTATATGGGAGTGAATAAATGAAAAAATTATTATTGTTATTAACAACATTGATGGTTGGTGGAAATGCGTTAGCTAAAGACCGTCCAGTTGTTGCGGTCTTGGATTTCACCAATGAAACGCAAGCGCATTGGTGGCAAACTGATGTAGGCCGTGAATTGGGTGGCATGTTGGCCAATGAGTTGGTTTCAACCGGTGCCTTCAAAGTGGTAGAAAGACAAAAACTTGACAGCGTT
>JAUHXW010000417.1 GCA_030426705.1 Gammaproteobacteria bacterium | reverse complement strand
TAAAAACTCACACAAAAAGGCTGCTGCTTGTCCTTTATCGGAATCAGTTACCGGCATCTGTTTTTGTTCAAAAAACTGATCCATTTCAGCATGAATCTGTTGTTGCAAATCCAGTTTCATGGCATTGTTCCCAAATGCTTGGCTGATTTTATGCGCCGTTTGTGCTTGAGTCACAAAAGCATTTTTTACTGCTGTTTGTTTGTTATTTACCCAAAAGTAAGTGGCGAATGCTCTTGGCGTAGCAGCAAACTTCAACAAAGGCGCACGTTTGTAGGCATCCAATAATTCTCGCAGGATTTTTGCTGCATCATGATCATGTACACCCTTTTCATAACCTTGTTGATACAAAGGACTGGCAAATTCCTTAACAAATTCCTCTAGTTCGGCAGCTGACATCACGGTTAAAGCGGACATTTCAATTTCACCTGACAAAGCTCTCGTAAAAATCGAATAAGCCAGATATTCAGAACGGTAAACCGTTTTATTTTCAGAACTTAATGACTGTTGCCAGAATTCTTGTAAGGCATTTAGCTTCTCATTGTCCACTGGTTCGTAATACTCAGTGCCAGACAGGTGATAAACCAGTTTTTCATCTTTGGGCAACATGGTTAGGTCCAAAGCCTGGGTATTGACACTGAAACGATGCTTACCCAGTTTTATGGCACTACCACCATCCTCAAATATGTCTTTTTTGTCACGCAAGCTTCGGATCGCTTGTTCCTTGACAGCTTTTAGCTTGGCTTCAACATCATCAGCCTTAACGTTGTCATCCAATTCTCGCAAATGAGTCGCCAATTCTGCGACTTTATGCACCATAGGATCGGATGAAAAATAGGTATTAAGCTCATCTGTTTCTGTGAACTTCAATGATCTTCTTTCAATGCTTTGGAGCACCCTGGTGGCTGCAGATTGCACACTTTCTGCTTTGCGCTGCCTTTGATCAATCAGGCTTTGTTTTTTGTTCTCAAAGGTTTCGTGTAACTCTTCCCTTTTGGTGAGAATTTGTTCCAAAAAGGCTTCGTTTTCACTGAACTGGCTTTCCAATTCCTCCAGTTGAACCAATAATCGAGCTAACTGCTCATCGCAAGCATCTGGAGTTTCTGCCACAGCCACACCACTGGTGATACTTTGTGACAAGACCGCCAATTGTGCGCCAAACTCTGCGACTGACTCATGGGCAGCCAATTCCTTGATGGTGAGCTTGGCGTGTGCCTTG
The DNA here is from genome assembly GCA_030426705.1 of Gammaproteobacteria bacterium. GTDB lineage: Bacteria > Pseudomonadota > Gammaproteobacteria > Xanthomonadales > Marinicellaceae > Marinicella. Next base: position 949 of record JAUHXW010000417.1, on the reverse strand, counting down.
GTTTGATTGATGCGGCTATATACTTTGGAAACCGACTCTAAAATCGCTGTTTTCTGTAGCGTGTCATCAATGTCCAGACCATTAATCACCTCAGATAAGGCATCTAATCCAGAACTCATACCATCAAGTTCATCCATCAATGGCTTAAGGTCTTTAACGGTTTTTATTTCTGCAATGCGTTCATGTACCGATTCAACCACTTTTTGGTAGTGTTGCATGGCATTGCCCTTGGAAAGAAAGTTAACTGTTTTCTTACCCAATGAGTCAATTTCTTGACTCACCTGATCACTCAAGCGGTCTATTTCCTGCAAGTCAATGTATCGATACTCTCGCAAGGACAACAGATGCCCCTTCTGGCGTTTGAGTTGTAACAGTCCATCTACAAAAGGTTCAGGCGTGTCCCAATTTGATATTTGGATCTGTTTTAACAGCCCCTTTAAATCTTGTTGTGCTTTTTGTAAGGCTTTGGCTGACTCCTGATTGATGGATTTAACCTTTTCAAACTCATCCAGCACCAATTCAGAGGTTTCACCAATCTGTTTCAAACGACTGGTAAAGTCGCCCAGTTCCTGATTGCTTAACCAATAATAGCCATCCAAAACCCGTTGGATATTTTTTATCAGATCTTCATAAACCACCACACTGGGTTGTTGTTCACTGATCAGTTTAGATATGCCATACAGCTCAGAAATACCCTGTACCAATTCAGCATTGCCAATGGTTGCCAGTTCAGATTGGTCATTGCTGTGTTTGGCGCTGTATTCGTCACTGGTATATGGCGTTTGCCAAATTTGCATCGGATGGATGCGAGAAGGTTCTGTTGATTCAGAACGGAAGATAATCATTTTTCCATCGTCATACAATGAATAACCATCACCTAATATTGGGCTTTGTAGCTCCTTACGAATCATGTTGTAAGAAAACAGGGCAAATTTTCCTTCGTGGTGCT
>JAUHXW010000075.1 GCA_030426705.1 Gammaproteobacteria bacterium | reverse complement strand
CATCCTCCAAAGTCAACTCAAATTCGACATTTGTCCTAATGGCTATGAAATTGATCTCATGGGGGGCGGCTAATAATAAATTAACTCTCCTAGGAGATATCATCTTATTAACAGTCGCGCACGTGAGAACTAATAAGAAGATATCCCATGAGAGAGATAAGTTCTTATTAAGAGTTGGGTTGATGAGAAAAATGAACAAGGCAACGGATATTATGGCTACTTATCCGATGCATTGTATTATTTGGTAGACAGCAAGGGGCAGATTTATTGGCAGCAACATTTAATGGGCAGCTTAGACATCCGAAAAACCACCCCAAAAAAACAACAGCAAAAAGCTAATCAAAAAAGGGATGCTTATTTGAAAGCCAATGACCTAATTCAGCTCAACCATGCAGAGCAACAATTTGCTATTACCGATTACAATGCACAACAATTCCAATGGTATCAAGTCTCTAAAAACCATCAAGTTAAGCCAGTCAAAACAAAACCATTGGTAAATATAAGCACACCTTTTACACAGAAGGTGAACAAACAAGCCTCACCAAAATTATTGAGTATTATAAATTTGCGTGGCAAAGAGAGCCACCAAAAGCAACCATCTAATCAAATTTATGCTGCCATTGATGTCACTGCTGATGGTGCCTTGTTACTCTATAACGAAGACAACCACACCATCACCCAAATAAAGGATTCTGCGGTGACCACTTTGATCACTGTGCCTACAGCTTGGATTAAAGATGAATACATTTCACATCAATTGATGTTTGTGGGTCAACACGACCAGATTTATGTGAATCTGGGTGAATCCAATTATGCGGTATATAAAGCTGATGGCCAGTACATTGAAACCCAAGTGTGGGAACAGGGCTGTGGAGAATTTTGTTTTACAGACTTCGTGATGCAAAAAACCACAGGAAAACTTTGGTCAGAAAACGGTAAACATCGTGTGATGCTGGCGCATCATGCTGAAGAGGAAAACAGATCTGAAGTGACTGTCGAAAAAGATGCCCATGGTCGTTGGTTTGAACACATTTATGAAATGCAAAGCGACCACCAAGGACGCTTGATGATGCTGGGTCGCACTGAAGATGTTTTTAATCATCTGTATGTTTGGGATGCCAAAGGCGTTCCAGTGACCACCCTTGATTTGGGATATGGCTATGCAAGTGCAGCCACCATCAGCGATGAATTGGCTTTTATCAGTGAAGCCAACAATGATGAAATTGCTGTTTTAAATTTTTCTGGTGAAGTGGTTCAACGGTTCAAAACCAGCAACAACCAACACCCCTATTTACTTCGAGCCCATCAGGGTAAACTGTATGCAGTGACCCAAGATGCAGTTTTGGTTTATGACATTGCTACACTTTAATAAAAGAAACAAAAATATGAAAACACTGCTCACGATAACTATTTTTCTGCTAATGACATCTTGTGGTGAGCAAGATTATACCGAAAACGAACTGCTCAATAATCAGGTTAAGGCATTGAAGACATTCTGCGAAAAAAGGCAGCCTTGTATCAATGATGTTGAACATTTTGCCGTTGATTGTCAAAAAGAACATGCCGGTGATTTGAATATGAAAACCATGTCAGATGAAGAACAGTTTATGTCAGTTGGTTTTTTTGGGGCTTGTATCATTGAACAGATGGATGAACGCTTTCAAGCGCGCTTTAATCAGGCTTTTCCTGTGGTTGCAACTAACGTAAAAACCTCATCGTCAAGTGGCGACTTTAATGTTTCTTATGCTTTTCAAAACGACCCTGGTTATTTACAAATCCATGAAGTGAAAGGTCGATTTATGGTTCAGGGGAAATCATTGCAAGCCAATGAAATTAAGGCATTTATTGAAAACAATCAATTGACAAACAGTTTTCATTCCGTTGCTTTGATAGTCAGTGGTGATTTGGAAGTGGGCTTATTGATTGAAGCTCAAGATCAAATTAAAGCAGCTGGTTTTAAGAATGTTTCCATTGCACGCAAGGAACACTTGGAAGAACTGAGCCGGCCCGACTAGGCTTCATTCCGCTCAGTGTGACTTAAATAAAAGTGTCATTCTGAACCAGTGCAACGAGTCGAAAAATCTCCGAAAGTTCAAGTGATATTTCAATAAGCTCTGCAAGTGGCTCCTTTAGCGCCCGCAGCAAAGGTAAAATTGAAGCGCAGCGGAAATTTTGTCCCAATGCCTGCGTTTGTTATACGCGTTGTTACTCAAAAGAAGCATGGAACTCGACTTCGTATCGCTGAGCGTCTTGATTCTGCCCCAATTGCTGAGCGGCCTTCTTGAGGCGACGCCAGAATCCGGACTTACACGAAGTATTTCGACCGATTAGCTCCAACCGATGCATGGACTCAACCAAATACTTCTCTCTAGTTCGAACATAGTATTCCGACAATGGGGCCTCTTCCATGGTAAACAGTTGAGGAGATTCAAGAAACTCTGCCGCCTGTAGCAACATTATTTCTCCAGACTTCCATTTTTTCGCTTCTCTCTCAGAAATCATACACATAACAATTTATTAAACACGCATTTTAATCATTCAATGATTACTGAACACTTGTTTTTTGAACAATTTCAGACACTTATTGCTAGAAATCATGGACTTTAACTTAATTTCTCGCTCTTATATTCGCGATTAACGAATTAATGATGATTTAGTTGTGACTTATACCTGAGTATAGTCATACCCGCCTTCAAGCAGTAGTGCCCGGTTAAAAATTATTTATAGAGTTTAAGTTGTTATTACTTAAAATAATAACTATCCAAATAAAAAAATAGACTTAAATCTTTTGTATTTTTTTTTAAAAGAATTCGTCATGCCGACGAAAGTCGGCATCCAGTGTCTTTGAGGTTGCCGTTAGGGCTGCTGAGATATTATTAAGAATGTAAATATCTGAATGAACTACAGAAAGACGCTAGATGTATCTGATGACTTCCATGTCATCAGCTCTACGAGTGCTCCGCATGGTAAAACGGCTTTCCTGCCGTTTGATCCGGCCTGCGCCGGTATGACGACAATTAGGTTTATTTTCACAACCGGTAAACCTAATCTTTATTCAAAATCCTGATCCAAATACAAATCACGTTCCAGTTCTTGCGCATCTGGGTCAAATTTGTATTTGTCAAAATCCGTAACACCCAAGTCTCGCAATACGCCCTCATCAATCAATGTCTGCCCTGTATAGGATTGTTCATCGTCTTGCAAGATGGCCAAGGCTGCATCAGCCATGATGGCTGGTGTGCGAGATTTTTTCATCATGCGTTCATCCAGAGCATATTGCACTGCCGCAGTAGCAATCGCTGTTTGAGGCCATAAACAGCTGGCTGAAATACCATCTGTTCTCAATTCCTCAGCCAAACCCAGGGTTAACAGACTCATGCCGTACTTGGATAATGTGTAAGGAATAAATGGTCCCAGCCAATGCTTACCCATATTCATAGGAGGCGATAAGGTGATGATATGTGCGCACTCGCTTTGTTTCAAATACGGGATAGCGGCTTTGCTACAAACCAAAGTCCCACGGGTGTTGATTTGATGAATCAGGTCAAAGCGTTTGACATCGGTGTTTTGCAGATTGGTCAAGGAAATGGCACTGGCATTATTGATCATCGCATCGATGCCACCAAAGTGCTCAGCTGCCTGATCGACCGCTTGTTGAACCAGCGCTTCGTCTCTGACATCGAGTTGAATCGCCAAAGCCTGGCCACCAGCTTGTTTCACTTCTTCCGCTACAGTATGAATGGTACCGGGTAGTTTAGGGTGTGGTTCGGCAGACTTTGCAGCAATCACCACATTGGCGCCTTGACGGGCACATACCAATGCAATTTCGCGACCAATGCCTCGACTGGCACCGGTGATAAAAATGGTTTTGTTTTTTAAATTTCTCATAAAACCCGTTACCTAAAGTTCTTAAAAATCGCATCAATGGCGTGTTTGGCTTCTTTCAAACTGGCTGAATGGTATTGTCGAAACAGTTTAATGGCTTCAATTTTATTGTTTGAGTTTAAAGCATTAAGCACATCCGGATGCACATCATCATAGGGGTTTCGATCGGCATGATCTCCTTTGGGTTGTAAACTGGCCCATTCTTCAGGCGTCAGTCGTTCCGGATCACGCCTGATGGTTATTTTTTTACTGCTGCGGCCAATGATAAAGCCAACAACCAAAGCCAGGATTACGGTTGCTATGTTTTGAAATTCACCCATCTAATTCTCCTTCTGAGTTTCTATAGATTTTATAACAGCTGATCATGTTTTCACATCAAAAACGCAAGGACAAACAGCTTAAACCACCATCCAGTTTTTGAAATTCTGAAACATTCACGGTGATGGTTTGATAACCAGCTTGTTCAATCATCGCTTGTGTTTTTGGGAATCCCAACGGTGTAATGACTTTGTCATTGACCCAAATGCAATTGGCGGCATAGCTTTCTTCTGCTGGCACTGGCAATACTTTGAATGATTCAAATGCTGGATGTCCAATCAATTCTTCTGAAGCCAACAACACATTATTTTCCAGATAACTCAAGCCTGTTTTCAGGTGTAATAAACCATTCATTTCAACCGCTACACCGCTCATGCCTTGTTGCTCCAAAATTTCAATCAACTGCTTGGCACCTTGCTGATTGGTGCGATCTGACAGGCCGATATAAAAATGTTTTTCGACCATCATCACATCACCACCATCCAGAGTTCCGGGTGCTTTGATTCGCTGAATGTCTAAACCTTGGTTTAACAAAGCCTGTTCGATGGCTTTGGTTTCACCTTTTCGGCTATCAGCACCTGGATGGGTGATGATGACGCCGTGTTGTGTGATCATCGCCGGATCTTCAACAAAGCAAGAATCAGGAAATTTTTCATCAGCCGGTAAAACCGTGACTTCCAAGCCACATTGCTGCAAGGCTTCGATGTATTGTTGGTGCTGTTGTAACGCCAACTGATAATCAGGTTGACCCAGTCCGGCTTTAGTGATGCCGTTGACCATATTGGCACAGGGGGTTTTGACGATGGCTTGTTTGAACATGGTAATTTCGGATTTGGAAAACGTCTATTGTTGAATCTAATTGAATCAAATACAATCACTAATTGTTATGAAAAAACACATTGCAATGAGCTTCCATGGCACACCTTTAATCGGTCAGCATGTCCGACTCGAACCTTTACAAAAACATCATTTACCCGGATTGAAATCGGCCATTGAAGACGGGCAATTAAATCAAATAATGGTCACCACTGTCAGCGACCCCGACAAAGTAGATGAGTTTTTCAAATACACTCAAAAAATGCTGGGAGACGGCAGCATGTTGACTTACGCCACCATCGCTCAAAACAATGATAAAGTGGCCGGATCGACGCGTTTGATGAATACTGACTGGCCTAACTTGCGAACAGAAATTGGCGGAACTTTCATTGCTCAAAGTTACCAACGCACTGCCATCAATACCGAAGCCAAATACCTGATGCTGACCCATGCTTTTGAAACCTTACAATTCAATCGAGTGGCTTTCAGGACTGATTTCTTGAATCAACGATCTCGAACAGCCATCGAACGCCTCGGTGCTAAATTCGAAGGCATTTTGCGCAACCACATGGTGATGCCTGATGGGCGTATTCGTGATACAGTGGTTTACAGCATCATTAAATCTGAATGGCCAGGGATTAAACTGTTTTTGGAAGAGAAGATGAATCGGTAGAGACCTGATTCATTGTATTGATGTAGTATGAAAGTTCAAAACAAGCGGTATTTTTGATGGTTGTATGACCAACTGGCAAATTGTGCAAAAGCCAGAGCCGTATTATTTGCGATCAATGGGTGATTGTAGTCAATTTGGCCGTTAATCCGTTGGTAACTCACAGGTTGCTTCTCAGGTTGTAAAATCACTACTTTGTCCTCGGTCAAAAAGGCTTGTTTATCAGCATATTGCATGATGGCTCGGCCGTGATAATTGTTTTCTAACTGGCTCAAATCTCTACCTAACATCGGATTGGGAGACTCTATACCGAGCAGACTCAATAATGTTGGTGCCAAGTCAATTTGACTCACCAAGGTTTGATCAACTTGGTGTTTAACACCCTGACCTAAAATAAAGCCTGGAATATGGAAGCGATTGACTGGTACCAAAGCCTCTCCCATGACACGGGCATCATGATCCGCGACCACCATAACAATCGAATTTTCAAGATGGCCACCCTGTTCCAATTGTCCAAGGAAGTTACCCAGCGCATAATCAGCATATTTGACCGCATTATTTACCGTGTTTTTTTCCTTGTCATACAACTTAATTTTATTATCAGGAAACTCGAAGGGTGTGTGATTGCTCGAAGTGAATATCAGGGTAAATTGAGGTTGTTCTGTTGGGGTGCAGATTTCCTGATAAGCCCGGTTAAACAAGTCTTCATCAGAAACGCCCCAGTTACCAAGAAACTGCGGATTTTCGTAATCATTTTGGTCAATAGAACGATGAAAACCATTGGCCAGAAAGAACCCTTTCATGTTGTCAAAATGACTTTCACCACCATAGATAAAGGTGTTTTGGTAACCCTGTTCAGCCAGCGTTTGCGCAATGGTATAAAAGTTTTTTTGCGCTTTGGGTAGTTTCAAAACCGCACGGGCAGGTGACGGTAGGAACCCGGTGGTAATGGCCTCCAGTCCTCGGGCTGATCTTGTCCCAGTTGCATATAAATCGGTAAAGAACCAGCTTTTGTCTCGATAACTGTCAATCGATGGGGTCAATGGCTTTCCTCCCAATGAACCCACAAATTGTGCGCCAAGGCTTTCTTCAACCACCACGATCAAATTCAGGTTATTCTGTTGTCCTGTCGCTTGACTGGTATGCAAGGTAGGCAGTTCATCACTGAGAAACTCAGCTTTTGGCGACATGTTCTGTCTAATAATTTTGAGCATTTCAGCTTCATTAATTGAACCATACAATTTGGAAGCCGATGCTTCGTTACCCATCTGATAAATGGCATACATCAAACTGTAAGTGGAATTTAAAGGTAAGGAATTGACCATGCTGTCATTAGAAAAAGCCACCATGGCTGGATTGATTGGACGGTGTTGAAAACCTGATCTGATAAACAGTGTCAAAACAAGCAGAACAAACACCATAGCAACTGATGCCAGTGGGCTGAAACTGGATTCATGTTTTTGTTTAACTTTTATCCAACGAAAAGCCCAATAAGACAAAGCGCTTACCAGTAAAATCACTACAATCAATTGCACCCAATAGCCTTTCAGCAGCATGCCGGCCACCTCATTAGGTGAACTTAAATATTCAATAAACAGGCGATTGGGCCTGGTATCATATTCATTGATAAAACTCGGTGTAACGGCTTCCATTAAAACAACCACAGAAAAAAACAGCCAACACCAAAACCGAATAAACTGGTGTACAAATTTTCCTTTGAAACCCAATAAAAAGTTCAACAACAAAAGCAGGCTCGGTAAAGCGATGATTTGTGCCAACAATGACACATCAATACGCATACCTCCCCAGAAAATTGCATACACATAAGTTGCATCAACCAATCTATCGGCATAAACAAAAACCAGTAAAATCCTGGAAAGTGTTAACAACACGACAGTGATCAAAGAAAACTTAAGCAAAAACCACAGTTGTTCCCTTAAAAATGGTGTTGGCATAAAAACAAACAATGAAAATGAATGTGGTTTAGAGTTCGTCAGGCAAACAAATCAATCGGTCTAATTCATCTTTATGCCATTCAGCGGTATTTTTGCTGCTGTTTTTACATGATTAGTAACAATTTACTTAAATGTAAACGATTGCTTCATGTCACCAAATCAAAGCACATTTGTGTTATTTTATTCTTGGCCAGTTCATGATGGAATGAGCTGTGTAAAAAACCAAGAGGAGAAAAACATGACTTTAGAAGGTTTATTGATAACACTTATTGTGGGCGCTGTGGCCGGTTGGTTAGCAGGTACTTTGATGAAAGGTTCTGGTTTTGGCTTGGTCGCCAATATCGTGATAGGCATCATCGGTGCCTTTGTCGGCGGCTATGTATTGGGTATGCTGGGCGTGTCTTTGGGAGGTGGCCTAATAGCCGCTATTATCAATGCCACCATCGGTGCCATTATCTTATTGCTGGTGATAGGGGTGCTTAAGAAGGCTACGAAATAGTTTAATAAGCCAGCTGAGCCCGTCGAAGCTTCTTGTCATTTAGGTATTTTCCTAATCATTGAACAACACTTCGACGGGCTCAGTGTGCTTTAATCAAACCATCTAAATTCGCAACTATGACTGCTTTATAGCCGCGGTAATTTCTGCTTCACCAATCTCTCAGCACGCTCAAAATCAACATCGGCAATATCATCAATACCCTCAACCAAACTGTCCAAAATTTTGAATTGAATCTTGCCACGGGCAAAGGCTGTGGCATAAGGAATCAGGTGAAACATCACCATCGAATAGCGAGGAATGAAGTATTCAGGTAGGCGCTTTTCCAGTTCAAAGGCGATGGCTTTTTTCAAATGGAATTTAGGATCATTCACCGAAGATCGCATTTCTACATAGTTTTCCAAAGCCATGTCAGCAATCGCATTGCTGTTGGCCATGCGACTTTCCACAAAGGCCGGCATCGCTAAATCCCAATCGTCGTTGAATTGATCCAACGCTTTTTCCATCGCCACACAGTCTTCAAAACCGGCATTCATGCCTTGGCCATGGAAAGGCACAATGGCATGCGCCGCATCACCAGAAAGCACCACATTTTTATAATGCCAGTCATTACAGCGGATGGTGCCAAGGTAACCGGTTGGGTTGTTAAAATAATCATGTTCCAGATCCGGAATCAAGGGTTTCACATCGGCAAATTGCTCATCAAACAACTGATGCAATGAGGCTTTGTCATTGACCGATGCAAAGCTGATAGGGCCGTCATTGGGCATAAACAGGGTCACGGTAAAAGTGGCATCTGGATTGGGCAAACCAATCAGCATAAAGTCATTGCGTGGCCAAATATGCAAAGCCTCTTTTTCCATTTGAAAATCATCATCAGCACCAGCAGGTACAGTCAATTCTTTGTATGAGTGATCCAAAATATCAGCAGTGAATTCGGTTTCATGCAGGCCTTTCATTGACTCGCGCACTTGGCTGCCGCCACCATCAGCGCCAATCAAATAGTCAAACGCTACCGTTTGTGTAGAATCATCCAGCTTGCTTCGCAACTGACAGTGATTGTGGTCAAAATCTATGTCTACACATTCGGTTTTGAATTGAAACGCCACTTTACCCGTGGCTTCAGCCGCATCCCGCAATAAGCTCACCAAGCCGGCTCTGGATACTGAATAAATGACTTCCTCAGGTTTTTGTCCATAACTTTGAAATTTCAATTCCCCATGTTCATTGTGCAACATGCGACCTTGCATCGAAATCAACAGAGGTTTCACTTGATCCATAAGCCCCAAACGATCCAGGGCATCAATACCCCGATTGGCCAAAGCCAGGTTGATCGAACGTCCGGCTGGAATCACTTCTTTGCGAATATCAGGCAGTTGTTCAAACACCGAAACCTGATAACCGCGACGAGCCAGATAAATGGCATGCATGGAGCCAACCAAGCCGGCACCAATGATCACAATGTGCTTGACCTTACTCATAATGAAGCCTCCAAAATGTCGACAAATTTAACGCAATCACTGAACGAATTATACAAAGGCACAGGAGCCACCCGAATCACATTGGGTTCACGCCAGTCGCAAGTCACACCAGCCGCTTCAATGGCATTGAACACATCTTTGCCGGCTTTGTCACTGTTGATACAAATCGATAATTGGCAACCACTCAGGTCTTCTTCTGGCGTGATGATATCTACTTGTGTTTTGAGTCGATTGTTCAATAAAAACCGCAAATAAGCAGTTAATTGTTTCGATTTGTTTCGAAGTGCGGAGATTCCACCCGCTTGTTTGAAAGTGTCAAGGGAAGCCCGAATGGCCGCCAAAGACAAAATGGGTGGGTTTGACAATTGCCAACCTTCAGCCGATTGAATCGGAATAAAATGATTTTCCATTTTGAAACGCGTGGCTTTGTCATGTCCCCACCAACCGGCAAAACGCGGCAAATCGGGGTTGTCATGGTGTTTTTCATGGACAAAGCAACCAGCCACTGAACCCGGTCCCGAATTTAAATATTTGTAAGTACACCAAGCGGCAAAATCCACGCCCCAATCATGCAGTTGCATTTCTACATTGCCGGTGGCATGCGCCAAATCAAATCCCACTGTGATGTCATGATGCTGTGCCGCATCAGCTATCGCCTGCATATCAAAAACCTGGCCGGTGTAATACTGCACACCAGGCAGCATGATTAAAGCCAGTTCATCGGCATGTGCATCAATGGTGGAAAGAATATCTTCCAGCTGTAAACACTCCTCACCTTCACGAGGTTTAAGCAGAATCATGGCTTCATCAGAATCAAACCCATGAAACTTAACCTGCGATTCCACCGCATAATGGTCAGAAGGAAAAGCATGGTCTTCGATCAGTACTTTGTACTTTTGCTTGTTTGGTCGATAAAAACTGACCATCAGAAAATGTAGATTGGCGGTCAGTGAATTCATGCAAACCACTTCCGATGGCTTGGCGCCAACTAACTTGGCCGATTCTTCGGTCAAAAACTCATGATAAGGCATCCACGGATACTCACAATCAAAATGGCCTTTGACCCCAA
>JAUHXW010000416.1 GCA_030426705.1 Gammaproteobacteria bacterium | reverse complement strand
TGGATTGAAAAATTCAATCAAGCTGATGTACTAGCGCTGGCTGACTTATATGCCGAAGATGCGATCAATGATCAGGTGGTTTTTGATGAACCGTTGAAAGGAAGAAACACCATTAAAAAAATGTTTCAACTTGAATTTTCACGGGCGACCATGATTTGTATCAAAGAACAAATTTATGAATGTGGCGACACTGCTATTCTGCAATGGCGAGATCCTTTGGGTCTTCGTGGCTGTGGTTTTTTTCAAATCAAGAACAACCAAATCATCCACCAGAAAGGATATTTTGATCAACTGACTTTTTTTAAAATTCAAAAACTACCTGTGCCAACAGATTACCTCGATTGAAAGTTTTGCAAATTGTTATCTTTAAAGTTGACTGATTTGAAACAGTAGACCGCCGGCGCCTCGCCGGCAAAACTTACAGAAATTTGCCGGCGAGCCGCCGGCGGTCCTAAAAAATGTCCCCACGCTGGGCATGGAAACGAGTTTTCTGGGTTGTCTTCAGGATGCTTTGAATTTAAAGGCATACAGGAACATAAAGAACCCGGCCACAATCATCATCATGCCGAGTAGTGAGATCAGTTCATTGTACATATTATTGGTGTCACGATATTCTTCAATCTCAAAGAGACGCCTGCCACCATCCACATTTTCTACAAACGAAGTTCCGCGGTGTTCACTGACAATGATTTTTTTGACATCAATTCTTGATTGATTGGCTTTTTTGCGTGCAGCCAATTCTTCATTGGTTTCGGCAATGTCTGATATCTTAAAGGTTTGGAATTGATAAATGTTTTCATTGTCCTTGATCACGCCTTTTGAGGTGTAAATGTACTCGGTGTCAGGAATGAGGATGGCATGGTTGCCAATAAAAAACAAACCAACACCCAAAACCACCACCAGTGAAGCCATGATAAATCTGAATTTTAGTCTTTTGACTTGCCGTTTCTTGATTGAGGCATATTCAGCGGCCACTTCGGGTATGTGTGATAAATGGTTTTCAATATAGGACTGGCTCAAGCTATTAATCAGCTCCATGCCCGACATTTCAAAGGCTTGAGCGATTCTGTGAATGATTTCATAAGAGGGTGTGCCTTTGTCATTTTCCAGCTTGGACAAATAGGATTGTTCAATTCCTGCCTTGGTGGCCAGTTCAGGTTGGGTCATGTTTTCAGAAGTTCTGAGTAATTTTATTTTTTCACTGAGTTTCATTATGTTTTCCATTTTGAATGTACTGCCCATTCTTGTCTGGAATATCAGGAATAAACAGATGAATATCAAGCAATACCGTGAATATTAACCTTTTTTGCGCAATTTAGGCTACTCTGGTAATGAAGGGATGGCCTTTCGGCATGCGTGAAACAATCGTTCCGGTTGTTTTTTTCATCGAACAGAATCTAGCAAAGATCTTTATTAATCCAAAAAATCACATTTCTCATTTTGATTACTTGACATATACGAATAACGTAGTACTATAATAACAGTACATACGAAGATAATAGTACGAAATATAATTGGAGACTTAATATGAGAAAAAATAAACTAGCTACTGCCATCACCAGATTGATTGGTGGTTTAGGTGCAACCATGCTGTTCACAACCCAGGTGTACGCACAAAATGAAGATTCAGAAAGTGAAGTTTCTGAGCAGGGAACCATCAAAGTTGTGGGTTCGAGAATAAGAACGACTGACATTGAAGGTGTATCACCTGTGGTGGTTTTCGGACGGGAAGATTTGGAAATTTCCGGACACAATACCATTCAGGACTTTGTAAGAACCCTGACTTTATCTTCTGCCAATATTGGTGATGACAACAACAATTCATTTGCCAATGGTACCAGCAGCTTGAACTTACGAGGTCTGGGCATCAATGCTACATTGATTTTAATCAATGGCAGAAGGGTAGCTGGTTACGGTCAGGCACAAAATATCACACAATCATTTGTTGATTTAAATTCAATTCCAATGGCAGCTATTGAACGCATAGAGTTACTTAAGGATGGCGCATCTGCCATTTATGGTGCTGATGCTGTTGCTGGCGTGATGAATGTTGTATTGCGTAAGGATTATGAAGGGGCAGAAATGTCTGTAGGCTATCAAACGGATGTTGAAGGAGATTCACCTCAGAAAAGCTTTAACACCATATTTGGCGGTGGCAATAACAAAACT
>JAUHXW010000415.1 GCA_030426705.1 Gammaproteobacteria bacterium | reverse complement strand
TTAAGTAGTCGTAGGGCATAAATACACGTTGCGACCCTTCGGTCTCACGTGGTTAGGCAGACGATGTCTGCTCACAAGGCGGATGTGGCTACGCCACATGGCTTTAAATAGCTTGGTTTCGACACCGGCAGGTCGCCAAATACATAAAAGGTTCGCCAGAATCTTAAAAAGAAAAAGCCTCAGTCTATAGTTGGAGCTTTTTGTAACTGTTAGTTTGTTATACTAAAAAAGTATTAAATTCATTGTTTCAGTATTCAATCGTTTTGTGTGAACGGTTAGAATGCAACTTTATCTTTCATTAAAAGCAAATGCCAAAAGACAATACGGAATGGTTATCGCAATTACGTAATCAAATCGATGCGATTGATAAAAACATTCAGGATCTCATTTCTCAACGGGCTCAAATAGCTAATGATGTGGCCAAAAGTAAATCAAAAGCTGATGCTGGCGGTTTTTATTATCGTCCAGAGCGAGAGGCTCAAGTCTTAAGAGCAGTCAAAGAAAGAAACCAGGGACCATTGTCAGATGAAGCCTTGTTACGTCTGTTCAAGGAGATCATGTCCGCCTGTTTGGCTCAGCAAAAACCATTAAATATTGCCTTTTTAGGTCCAGAAGGCACATTTTCGGAAATGGCAACTTATCGCTATTTTGGTCATTCAGTGAAAGCCATGCCTGAATCTACCATAGACCGTGTGTTTGCCGAAGTTGAAGCGGGTGTTGCTGACTTTGGCGTTGTTCCAATTGAAAACTCCACAGAAGGTGCGGTCAATAATACGCTGGATATGTTCATCAATTCACCGCTGAAGATTTGTGGCGAAATAGATTTGCCCATTCATCATAATTTGATGTCAAAGCAGAGTAATTTAAAAGATATAAACGTTATTTTTTCCCATCGTCAATCGTTAGCTCAATGCAGGTCATGGTTACGTGAGCATGCACCTGATATTGATACTGTTGCAGTCAACAGTAATGCTGAAGCTGCCAGAAAAGCATCATTTAATGACCATGCTGCAGCTATAGCGGGGGAATCTGCAGCTGCGATGTATGGTTTAAAAATTTTGCATGCTGATATTGAAGACCAAGCTGATAATGCCACTCGTTTTTTAGTTATTGGGAAACAAGTGTTGGCAAAAAGTGGCGATGACAAGTCATCTTTGATGGTGGCTGGAAAAGATGAACCTGGTGTATTGTTTCATATCCTTAAACCTTTAAATGATAACGGGGTGAGCATGAAACGAATTGAATCCAGGCCGTCTAAAAAGAACAAATGGGATTATGTTTTTTTTATTGATGTTGAAGGGCATGTTGATGATAACAAGCTGTCAAAAGCCATTGCTGAAATGCAGCGCTTTACTTCAAATTTAAAAATATTAGGCTCCTATCCAAAATCTGTATAAGCGCAATGTCTGATTGCTGTAAAAAGGAATTTATAGTATAATTGCGCGCGCCTGGCACAGGCCTGATTTATTCAAGAATACCTGATTGTGCTAATAACAAACACTCTTTCATTGTATTAAGAGTGATGGAAAAACTGTGATGTATTTTGTAATGAATATCAAACCACATCACCTCTAAATACCTTCAAATACCAAGCGCTAAGGAGAGTAGCCATTCAAATTTGAGGGGGACGCTTTGATTCATCAGTTGAATCTTTCAATTTAACCTATAAAACGGCCGAACCCGGCTGTTTCAGTGAGGAATAAACATGAATATTTTTGAGACCATTGATAAGACAGAACACGAAGAAGTTGTTTTTTGTCATAACAAAGATGTGGGATTAAAAGCCATTATTGCCATTCATAATACCGTATTAGGCCCAGCATTGGGTGGTTTGCGGATGTGGCCTTATAAAACTGAACAAGATGCTTTGAATGATGTATTGCGTTTGTCTCGTGGTATGACGTACAAAGCAGCGGTATCTGGTTTGAATTTAGGTGGTGGTAAGGCAATCATCATCGGTGACCCGAAAACCGACAAATCAGAAGAGTTATTCAGGGCTTTTGGTCGTTTCATAGATTCATTGGGAGGTCGTTACATCACAGCAGAAGATGTGGGTATTGATGTAAATGACATGGAATATGTTTTCCAGGAAACTGAAAATGTTGTAGGTGTGCACCAGGTTCATGGTGGTTCAGGTGATCCGTCACCATTTACAGCTTACGGGACTTATCAGGGC
>JAUHXW010000414.1 GCA_030426705.1 Gammaproteobacteria bacterium | reverse complement strand
ATTAAGCATAAATTGTTCTGTTGAAAAAACCTCTACACCAAAGTTAACATTTTGAATCCTTTTAGGTTCAGAGCCATCAATGCTTAAACTGGCCAGCTCAAGTCCATCCAACTGAATCTCTATGGTTTGTGACTGTGTTTCAAGTTGAGCAATAAAAGGCTCTGGACTTTGCATACTGGAACCGCCAAAAGGTTTTAAAAGTTCTGCACTGAACAAGCCATTTTCATCAAATTGTCCACTGGAGATTTTCCACTCAGGCATTCCTTGTTCATCATAACTGTAAACCAGAACAACAGTGTATTGGCCTTGAGTGCGCATCACAACACCACTGCCCACATCAGGATCATCTACAGTTCGCCAATGGCCATCATTGGGAAGTATATTCGGAGCTTGGTTGATTCTAACAGCGACAATTTGATCTTGTGTTTGTGGATTTTCAAACACCATTCGATCATTTCCTATATCAGCACCAACAATCACAAAATCACCAATCTTACATTCTTGATATGCTTCTTCTCCAAAAATGACAATACAATTAATAATTTCACCTGAAACACCTGGATGACTACTAACAAACGAAACATCCCTATATGGCGCTATAGGAACAGAAATACCTAGGTCCAATGACAAGTCCAACACATAAGATTGATTGCTTGCTAAATTAGCCACAGCCCACTGCCCAGACAAATCAGGAAAACCATAGCTGATATCATGACCAAAATGCAATGGTTTGATGGTTTTGGGGTCTGAACCATTGATTTGAAACTGAGCCTGATTAGCCCACAAAAACTCAATCCTCAACAAAACAGTTTCTTCGAGGATGGTGGCTGATTGGGGTTGCGGAGTTAACAGATTTTGACCCCCTTGGGTTTGGAATAAATTCGCTTCCAACACACCATCATCAACTTGACCCGAACCCACATACCAAATATTTTCGCCGTTTTCATCATAGGTGAACAAACTGATAAGCGTAATGCCATTCTGAGTGGTCATCACCAATCCACTGCCAATGTCAGGATCATCTGTTGTATGCCATAAACCATCGGCTGGTTTAATCTGTGCCTGAACAAAATAGGCAAATAGCAGCAAAAACAATAAGCCAAAAACTTTCATCTTATTTTCCTTGATTAACCTTCCTATGACTGTAGCTACAATCATCTGTTTTTCTTTAATTACTATAGAAACCCTACTACTTTAATCTTCTTTAACTTTAAACAAATGAATCACTGGATAACTACGGTCTATTTCATCCACCTCTGAAGAACTTTCATTAACATAAAGTTTGAAATGGTTAGCGCCTATGTCTTCGAAATACAATTTAATGGGTAGATTATTGCCAGATTGCTGAATTACACCACTGCAAAAAGCCTGTTCAAGAGGGACACTATTAATGATTGGCAAGACTTTCGGGCAAATAAAATTCATGTTTATTTCATTAATAAAATCGTTACCACCAGTTATGTATGCATTGGCATTAAACCACAATGGTGGGGGTGGATCTGCCAAACAAGTCGGACAATAGGCTTCCAATTTCAGAGCATTCGCACGTTTTAAATTTTCATCATAAGCAATCCATTGTCCTGCTTGCCCAGGATATTTAAATGACTGTTGATTGAAGGTAATCTGCTCGGTTTCAAACAATTCAACGCCGTAATTATAGCGTTGCATGGTTTTGGGTTCTGAGCCATCGATACTGATGGTACCAACTTCAGCACCTTGAAAACTCAAGGTCAATGATTTTGTTTCTTCCATCAAGGTAGCTGCAGTTGGGATGCCGAAATAAAAAGGTTTACCTCCTGTTGGTGTTAACAATTCAGCTTGGTAAACACCCGATTCATCGACAAGGCCAGTAGCAATGCCCCACTGAGGCGTACCATCCTGTTGATAACTATAAAGCAAAGCCAGAGTAATGCTGCCTTGAGTGATTAAGTACATACCGCTACCAACAGTTGGATCATCATGGGTTCGCCAATGGCCACTATGAACTTGTGACTGACTGTTGACCCTGAAAGCTTCAAAATCACCTAAAGATTGATCAGGATTGCTTCTGAGCAGCATTTTTTCGCCCCCCAATTCTGAATAATTGATGGTAAAAAGCTCCTCTTCGAAATTCTCACTGTAAACTGTGCAAAACGGTGTTAAAGCGGGATGTGTTGAAGCATTCACTTTCCAAGGGCAA
>JAUHXW010000413.1 GCA_030426705.1 Gammaproteobacteria bacterium | reverse complement strand
C
Source organism: Gammaproteobacteria bacterium (assembly GCA_030426705.1). GTDB lineage: Bacteria > Pseudomonadota > Gammaproteobacteria > Xanthomonadales > Marinicellaceae > Marinicella. Next base: position 2,195 of record JAUHXW010000413.1, on the reverse strand, counting down.
GTGGTAATGGCGCTGAACCCGACTCATTGAACATCCATCAGGCCCAAGGCATCAACAGCCACAATATATTGCTCGATTTGTACGAGGGATTGATGACTTTCGATGCGCATGGACAAGTGGTTAATGGTGTGGCTGAACGTTATGAATTGAGTGATGATAAGTTGCAGTGGACTTTTTATCTCAGAGCTGATGCCCAATGGAGTGACGGCAGAGCGGTCGTTGCCGGAGATTTTATCCATGCCTGGCGACGAGCCATTGCTCCCAAAACTGCTGCACCTTATCGCCATCTGTTTGAAAATCTTTTGCAAAATAACCAGTTGAACATTTTGGCAATCAACTCAAATGCAATCAAGATCACACTGAATCATCCCGACCCTGGCTTTCTCAACAAGTTGGTCTTGCCCATCTTTTACCCTTTGCCACAACACAGTGAAGAAATTTCGGTCAGTAATGGCGCTTATTTTCTGAAACAATGGAACATACAGGAGTTCATCACTTTAAAGAAAAATAACTATTTTCACAGTGCCGAAGAGGTGGCCATTGATGAAGTCACTTATTGGGTCACTGAAAACCAAAACAGTGAACTGTTGCGTTTTCGGGCAGGCGAACTGGATATCACTGAAACCATTCCTGACCATCAAATTGACTGGCTTAAGGAAAACCTGAACAAAGAATTGCACATTGCACCTTACTACGGCACTTTTTTCCTGGGGTTAAATCTGCACGATAAACACCTTCAGAACAAAGCACTCAGACAAGCTTTGAATCATGCGATTGACCGCCAGATTTTGGTGCAAAAAGTACTGAAATCAGGACAGAAAATTGCCATTAATATCATTCCGCCCGAAACACCACACAAACAGGATCCGTTATTTGATATTGCAGAAGCCAAAAAAAGTCTGCACCAAAGTGGCTTTAAAAAAGACACAGAGCGATTGGAAATCCTTTATAACAACAGCGACAATCAGAAAAAAGTGGCTTTGGCTGTGGCAGCCATGTGGCGACAGAACCTGGGCATCAAGACCCGACTGAAAAATCAGGAATGGAAAATGTTTGTGGTTAGCCGCAAAGGGACACAAAAACAAGTGTTCAGATCAGGCTGGATTGCTGATTATTTTGATCCATTGAATTTTCTGGAACTGTTCCAAAAAGATTCACACTTTAATTTTTATGGCTTCGACCAGCCAGATTATGATGAAACCATACAACAACTCAGAGTCACAACATCTAATATGCAAATCAATCATTTGATAGCAAAAGCCGAGTCAATTCTTGCTGAAGAATTACCTGTTATCCCACTTTATCATTACGTTTCAAGGCATCTGGTGAGCCGATCAGTCAATGGCTACAACAACAACCTGATGGACAAACATTTAAGCCGGTACATGAAAAAAAGCCCGCGATAATCAGGTCTGTAAATTTCAATCGCGGGCTTTGTATCCAGTCGAACCTGAAAAAGGCCAGGATGGACTTTTTCAGGGGCGACTATTTAAACCAAACCTTTGACGGCGTCGCCAATGGCTTGACCAATTTTTTGCATTCTTTCGGTGGCTTTAGCCATTCGATTTTCTGCTTTCTGTGGTTTCCTTAATTTGTAATGAGTACCCACATCTTTCATCTTACCTAATCGCCACAATTCAGTATAAATTGCTTTGGGCGTCAAACTGCCATTGGCATGTTTTTGGCAAATCGTTTCAAAAGAATATTTATCATCATTTTTAAGGATCTTTTTGGTATTGTTTTTATTACAATAAGCGACCACATCATCGAACACCCGAGAGACTTTGGAAGGCTTGACGTAAATTTTTTCACTGCTCAAATAAGGCGCGATAAATCTGCGATCAATACCTGTGCGAGCTGAAATTTCAACCACCGTTGATTTTTTCTTCTCTTTCTTGGCCTCACGAACCATGTGCATTTTGTAATACTCAACAAATTCTTTGTAAGAGAAATTGTTTTCCAATGTCGCTAATGCCAAAATTTTAGCAATGTCGGACATCTCCTGATTCATCGGAGTCATCTTCACTTCATTTTTTTTCATTTTAATTCACACTTTTTATTCACACATTTATCATTATATATACGTTTTATACGAATAATCACTAAAAATTGTAAATTAAAGTGTAATTTGTTATGAAAGTGTTTTGAAAGTGTGTTAGTTCAATTGATAGGCATCAAAGCGACAAGTTTTGCCC
>JAUHXW010000412.1 GCA_030426705.1 Gammaproteobacteria bacterium | reverse complement strand
CTGACGAACCCGGACAAACAAAGAGCAGCCAGTAAATTACAAATAGAACAAATATGTGCATCCATGAAAGCAGGGTTGGATTTGGTCGCTATGCCAGAACAAGATTTGGAAAAAATGGTCAAAAAGACCAGGAACACCTTTTTGCAAATCAACGGCCACAGTAAAACCAACAAACATTTGGCCTACATTGACCCAGAAGAAATTCTGCAATTATCCAAAGAGTTTAACAAAGAATCCAGCGTGGCTGAATACCTACAAACTGATGAAGACCCAACCGCACCACCTGAAGATTGCGCAGAAGTTGAAGATAAATTTCAACAACAAGCCAACCAGGTAAAAGTCGATGACTGGCTTGAATTTCAAACTGAAGATGGCCTTAAAAGGCTCAAAGTTTCCTGGATCAGTCCAATCAGCAGTAAATTATTATTTGTAAATGGCAAAGGAGGTAGGGAGTTTGACCTGTTCCGTATTCAACTGGCAGAAAAATTCCGTAACGATGAGTGCCGCTCTTTACAACAGTTACCTTTGATGGATCGTGCCATGCAGAATATTGCCAGAAAATTGGAATCGCAAGAAAAAGACACAGCTGGTTAACCTCAGCAGCTCTCCTTTGCGGTTTTGCGATGCAAAGAAGCAGAAATGGAATGCCGTAGTCCGAGCTCGGAGTGGAAGCGTAAGACCCAAGAGCATTCCTTATTCAGCCAATTGGCCTTTACAGTATTGAATCAAACTTGACTGGATATCAAATTGAAGTTGTTGCAGCTTTGTTTGCTTTAAAACCACAACAACTTCGCTGAAAGAATCTTTACTTGGCGCTGTTATCTTTAATAAAGAATTGTGAGCCTTTAAATTTTTGTTTGGCTTTGAATTCATTGTATTCAATAATGGCTTTGCCCATCATGGGATTTTTGATGGTGGTTTTCATAGGAACTCTCAAGCCATGCGGCTTTTCAAAATCAGTATACTCAATGGTTATAGGAATAGAGCCTACCGTTGGATTCAATAATTTTGTTTTTAGTTTAAGAATGTCACCAGTGTTTGCATCAATATAATAGGTTCTGCTGGGTAAATCTTTGACCTTGGTTCTGATTACATATACTTGGGTACCATTTAGTTCGTTGCTGCCTGTAACTTGTATTTTGTCTACGTTAGCACGCAGGTCAATTGCCACACCAGGATGATCCATTCTGATTTGCTTGAGGTATTTACCTTTGAACTCCGTGTATGGATTGATGCCTGTGGTTGCAGCTGTTTCATCATTGGCTGTAACCAATATTTCACCAAATGTGCCGAAATCCATATGCTGACGATAACTTTTGTCATCATCAAATAATGTGGTAATGGTTCCTGAAAGCCCTGAATTGACCATGTTAATGGTGCCGGTCAGTGCAAATCCACTTTTTCGCCTCAACGCTTTTTTTCTCTTCTCAGTGTTCATTAACGCCATAATCTCATCTACAGAAGGCAATTCAACCACTTTCTTGCCAGTATTTTTAGGAGCGGTATCGACTATTTTCTCTTTGTCTCTGTATAAAACTAAGTTGGTGATATTACCTGTATTATCAGTTTCAAATTTGGCGCTTATGTCCGATTTGATTCTGAATTGTCGATAGCCCTCTGCATCGGGTAGGTGTAGCTCAAATGCCATTTGATTGGGTATGTCCAATGTCAATCGGTGGTTTTGGATGATGGCGTTAATAGGGCCATTGAAAGTTTTAGATTGGTATTGACCCAGAAAAATTTGCAGTTCGGATGGGTCGATTTCAGGTTTAATCTCTATGCCTTTTTTCGGTAATTCAAAATCCATGCGATTTTGATGCATACGCATTGATGCAATGTCACCATTTTCATCACGATCGAAAGACACCGAAATGGTGTCTGTCATGACAAAATACCATTTACCATTATGATCAGGTTCTTTCAGCTCATAAACCGTTTGTCCGGGTACATCAACAGCTGGCACGCCGTTTTCTTTGACTAAGAATGTGAAAATACTGTCTTTGAATGAAGCGAAATTGGCATGGTACTCACCCACATATTCTTTGTAATCAACAGATCTTTTGTCATTGTTTGATTTGCTGGCAAGGGGCTCAGTACTTGCCAAGTGATCCAACACCAGATAGATTGATTCTTGTTGCAAAGGTGTTTCTGTCACATTGGTTAATAAAACAAAGCCCAGATTAGACTCGGGTAACAAAGCCACTTGTGCCC
>JAUHXW010000074.1 GCA_030426705.1 Gammaproteobacteria bacterium | reverse complement strand
CGCTTGGGCGTGTTGATACAACGCAAAAACGCCGAATTATCACGCGGGTTGGCCAACAGCCTGATGTATGCCATCAAATCCTTGATTTCAGCAAAATCAAAAAATGAACGACCGCCTGACATTTGGTAGGGGATGTTGTTGATACGCAATTCCTGTTCGAGTAATTTGGCCTGGTGATTGGAACGGTACAAAATGGCATAATCACTGAAATTTTTCAAATTCACCCGTTTTTGAAAGCTGATGTCTGTGACAATTTGATGGGCTTCTTCTTCAGCGCTTTGGTAGGCGGTTATCTGAATTGGTTCACCTTCACCCAAATCACTCCAGATTTTTTTATCAAAAGGGTGTGGGTTGTGTTTGATGACTTCGTTAGCTGCATTCAAAATGATGCTGCTTGAACGGTAGTTTTGTTCCAATTTAACCACCGCAAGCTCAGGAAAATCCCTTTGCAAGTGTTGTAAGTTCTCTATTTGCGCACCCCGCCAACCATAAATGGATTGGTCATCATCACCCACACAGGTTAGGTGCTTACCTTGACCCATAAGCGCTTTAATCAAAAGGTATTGGCTGGTGTTTGTGTCCTGATATTCATCCACCATCAGGTATTCTATGTGCTGTTGCCAACGGCTTCTGACGCCTTCATCAGCACTTAACAACCACAAAGGCTGTAATATCAGGTCATCAAAATCCATGGCATTGATACTGACCAGATAATCCAGATAGTTTTGATAAATCTCAACAGCCATTGGCACTGTGGTTTCAACCTGTTGCGGACTCAATCCGGCATTTTTCCAACCTGAAATTTGCCACTGTAATTGATTCGCCAATTCTTTTTTAATACCCTTGGGTAACAGCGAAAGAATGACTTTTTGACACTCCGATGTGTCAAGAATGCTGAAACCGCGATGATAATCGGTGCGGGCAATTTCCTGTTGCATCAGGCGCAAGCCCAGTGAGTGAAAAGTCGAAATATTGAGCAAATCTCCGCCACGAACCATTTGCATGGCCCGTTGCTTCATTTCTTTAGCCGCTTTGTTGGTGAATGTGATGGCAAATAGGTTTGCCGGCGAACAAAAACCGGTTTTGACCAAATGTGCCATTTTTTCGGTAATCACCCGGGTTTTTCCACAACCGGCACCAGCCAGCACCAGTAAGGGTTGGTTGGTTTTTTCTACAGCTGCTTGTTGTTGAGGATTGAGCAAAGACTTGCGAAATGATGAAAAGGGTGCATCTTAGCCAATAACGTCAGAATTTGACAAGTGGTGTTCTTGTAAATTAACCAAATCACCCGGCTTGCCAAACAAATACCCTTGAAACAGGCTACAACCAATGCTTTTTAAAATCCCAAACTGCTCCTCGGTTTCCACGCCTTCTGCCACAGTTTGTAAGTTCAAGTGTTGAGCCATCGAAATGATGGTTTCAATGATCACCAAAGCAGAATCATCCTTACCCAAGTCCGCCACGAAACTTTTATCAATTTTCAAGTAATCAATGGGTAGTTGGCGCAGGTATTCCAATGATGAATAACCAGTACCAAAATCATCAATGGCTATCAGTACCCCCAATTCCTTGAGTCGATTGAACTTGTACTGTATTTCATTGATGTTACCTACGACAACCCCTTCCGTCAGTTCAATCACCAAACGACCCTTGTCAATATTAAAACGCTTCAACATTTGATCTATGTACATGATGAAGCCTTGTTGGTGGAATTGTTTGGAACTGACATTGACTGAGATATTGTACTGGCAGTCCATGATTTTTAAACAGGCATGGGAAATAACCCAGCGTCCTACTGGCTGAATCAAATCTGTGTCTTCTGCAACGGGGATAAACTCATCTGGAAAGATGGTTTGCTGTTTATTAAAGATTCTAATTAATGATTCGAAACAGACGATGTTCCTGTCTTTATCGACTATGGGTTGGTATTTTAAAATGAAATTGTCGTTGGTTACTGCATTTCTCAGCACCTGTTCAACATACAGCATTTTATCGTTGTCCTTTTTCATGCTCTCGTGATACATGGTGACCTGATTCCTGCCTTGTTCCTTGGATCGATACATGGCCACATCAGCCTGACGAATGATGTCATTAACAGTTGAGTTGCTGGTAGGATAAATGGTGATGCCCATACTGACAGTACATACGTGACTGTGTTCGCTGATTTTGTAGGGCTTGGCCAAATGTGAAATGATTTCCTCAGCCAGCATGATAACCTGCACAGCCGCATCATTTTGCTTTTCAAAATCACAATCAGTGGCCATCACAAACTCATCTCCACCAAAGCGTGAAATGACCTTGAAATCATCCTCATAGTCACGCAAGCGTTCTGCTACTTTCAATAACAAACCATCACCAAAATGATGACCCAATGCGTCATTGAGCACTTTAAACCGATCCATATCCAGAAATAAAACGGCGCCAAAACGATCGCTTTCCTGCGCTTTGTTAATCAATTCCAAAAGTACGTTTTGAAAATTCTGTCGGTTTGGCAGCTGTGTCAACGAGTCATGAAAAGCCAAATGGTGAATTTTTTCTGAATCATTTTTTCGGTCGGTGATATCAACCAACATGCCCATAACTTCAATCGTGCCATCGGGATTTCCTGCCAAATGAATATAGTCCCTGAACCAACGGTATTCACCATTGGCATGTTTAATTCGATATTCAACTTCGGTGTGCTCTCCATCCACATCTTTTTTATGAATCACATCTTTGACCAGATGAATATCATCGGGGTGAATGATGCGGGTAAAGAAGTGCAGTTTTGTCAACCAATCCCTGACAGGATAACCCAGCATAGCCTCGGCTTCCCTGCTGACATAAGTTACCTTGTCTTGCTGTAAATCAACTTTCCAAAAAATAACCGGTTGGCTTTCAATAATTTTTCTATAATTTAGATTCCTTTCCTCCAGTTCCTTGTTAATGACATTTAGTTGCATGGTTCGTTCTTTGATTTCCATGTCGGTTAACCAATGTCTACCAGTCAGGGTTAACATGCCAACACACACGAAACCAATGAATGACAAAGCAATGGAAAGTATAAGCCACAATCCTGATGTTGAATCCTTAATAAAAAACGCATTGGTTAAAGACAAGGTAATTTGGTAGCTTTTATCCCCCAATTTAAAAGACTCTTGTTTTGTGTGGTTCTGGTATCGGGTGGTCAAAACCTCCTGACTGGTGTACAGATTGTGAAACTGATTACCTTTCATCTCATCCAGTTCCACTTTAAAACTGTTGAGATTGACCTGTTCTGACCTTTGTTCTAAAAAAGACAACAACTGCATGACATCCATTTCTTGAGAAGTAGCCACACTCAAAATGTAGTTCATGTGAGTGTTTACAGTTTGATTGATTCTTTTTTCCTCTTGTGACTTAAAAGAATAAAACAACATAAACACCATTATAAAGCCTGTTAAAATGGGTAATCCAACACTGACAACTCTTGGCCTCCAGGTGTTTCTGGGGCGCGCAAAAAATGACATCACAACCGGTGTAAATATCAGCACACTCATCAGATCACCTATATACCACAAGGTACCTTTAACATAAAAATCATTGACTGAATAATGACCAGCAACATACAGCAGCAGCACAAAAATAAAGGTGGTCAACAGACAAGGTAACACTGCGGCATATATGAAAAAACGAACGATTTTCTTTAATTCTATGAGCTTCGGCTGCCTCCCCACCACATGTATGGCTAAAAATCCGGCGAACACCGGACGAAAGACATTATTCAGATAAAGTAAAAAATCATATAAAGATGTCAGGTTCCAGCCAAAATCCTTATGCACCTCATACAATATCAAAGCATTAAACAACTCCGCCAGGGCGATTCCTGGAATGATTTTTTTGCCCCAAACCATGATAAAACCCACCCCAATACCGACTGCTGGCCAGATGGTGATTGAAAGCGTAGGTCTGACAATAAAACGAAAAGCGAGGTAACAACAGGCGGCATAAACCAATGCAATGGCTAAATTGATAGCGAACAATTTGAGTATTTGGTTTGGACGATTACTCATTTAACACACCTTTTACGTCAAATGATAATAACCAATGCAGTTGGGGTAATCAAGCAACTACCTGATGAAAATTTGAGTCTATTTTTGACAAACAGGACAAAAACAACTGGCGCGTTGGCCAATCACTTGATTCTTAATAACTGCGCCACAAACCAGACAAGGTAAGCCAGCCCGTCCATAAACATGCAGCTCTTGTTTAAAGTAACCCGGTTTGCCATCAGTATTTCTGAAGTCTTTCAGGGTGGTGCCACCCACATCTATGGCTTGCTGCAAAACTTGTTTGATGGTTTTCGCCAGTTTTTGATATTTTTTCAAACTGACTTTATGGGCTTTGATGGTTGGCCTGATTCCCGACAAAAACAATGATTCTGCCGCATAAATGTTGCCTACACCAACCACAATGTGATTATTCATGATGAAATTTTTCACGGCAATTTGCCGATTTTTGGCACAATTTTTCAACCAATGTCCATCGAAGGCCTCACTCAACGGTTCCGGCCCCAATTTTTGTAACAATGCATGCTGTGATATGTCCTCGTCAACCAGCAAAACACAGCCAAATCTGCGAGGATCATTCAAACGCAAAGCCTTGCCATGAGCCAACACCAGTTCAAAATGGTCGTGTTTTTGATAGGCCTCATTGCTGTCAACCACACGGATGACACCCGACATACCCAAATGTAATATCAAATGACTTTGATTGGATAGCTCAATCACTATGTACTTGGCCCTTCTGGATAAACCAGTGATGCTCAAACCAACCAAATCGTTAACTTCTGCAGGAATGGGCCAACGCAATGACGCATTGAATACATTGACCGTTGAGATTTCCTGATGATGTAGCCAGGGCTTAATGCCTCGCAGGGTCGTTTCTACTTCAGGTAACTCAGGCATTTAGGGTATCTCTCTTGCCTTCTTTTATCCCTTAGCTTCGCCTGGGCAGGCTCTGCGGGATAAAAACCGGCTGTGTTCGATGGGTTTGAGGAGTTTTTTCTGATTCGCTGCGCGAACCAACCAAAAACATGGTTGAGCACATCTTTTGAATCCTCACTCCCAGAAATAAAGATTGAATAAATTTGACTAGATTCTTTTTCCAAGAAAGTTACTGATCAGGTTATTGGCTACTGTGAATCGTGGCGAGAGTATGATTGAGCCTTCATTGGCCCATTTAAACAAATCGTCTTTTTTAAACCAACGCACGTCTTCCATCTCATCATCCAGTCTGATGTCATCAGACACGGCCTCAGCATTGAAAGCCAGCATCAGCGATGAGGGAAATGGCCAGGGCTGCGAACCAAAATAAGTGACATCTTTAATCCGCACATTGGACTCTTCGTAAACTTCCCGATGGACTGCATCTTCGATGGATTCACCGGCTTCAACAAAACCTGCCAGCGTTGAATAAACATTGGGTGGCCAGGTGTGTTTGCGTCCCAATAAACATTGGTCACCTTTGCTGACCAACACAATCACTGCCGGTTCAATATGTGGAAAGTGTTCATGACCATTTTCACAAACCATTTTATGACCTGAACTTTCCAGATGGTGTTTGGTGCCGCAAATCGAGCAAAAGTTGTTCTTCCTTTGCCACAAATCCAAGCCCCTGGAATACAAAGCGATATGGGCCAAATCATCATCCAAGGCCATGGCATATTGACGAATGGACTCAAACTGACAATCGAGTTGAATTTCCAGCGCATTGGCTTCTTTTTCGGTTAAACCACTGCTGAACCACAATTCATCATTCAACACACCCAAAAAGCTTTGCCGATTGGGCGCACCCAAGGGAGTCTCTGAAATGAAGTATTTGTCATTGGAATCCGGATAAATATGGTTGCCGCGATACACGGGGACATAATGACAGGTTTTGAATTTTCGTAATTGCTTGATGCGCTGTTTTTGTTCACGCATATTGGCACAACGGTCAAGCTCAGTGCGAATGAAATGAATTTTTTGTGGGCTCATATCGAAAACGAACTGCCACAACCGCAGGTTGACTTGGCGTTGGGGTTACTGACCACAAACCGTGAACCTTGTAAATCTTCCAGGTAATCCACCGTTGAACCCATCAGATAAGGAAAACTCATGGGATCAACCATCATTTGCACGCCATTTTGTTCCAGCACAACATCACCATCGACTGTCTCTTCTTCAAAAGCAAAGCCGTACTGAAAACCGGAACAGCCACCACCAATGATATAAACCCGAAATTTCAAATCCGGGTTCATTTCTTCCAGCACCAGCTGGTTGATTTTATTGGCAGCAGAAGCTGAAAGCTGAATGCCGTTATTGTCCATCACTTTTTGATTTCTTGCGCTCTATGGGTGTCACATCACCGCCTTGGTAAATCAATTTACCATTGATTTGCGATCCGGTTTCCATTTCGATGTTGACATAGAAAATGTTGCCATTGATGCGTGCTTTGGTGGCCACTTCCATCTTGCCCGAAACGGTGATGTCACCTTCTACGGTGCCATTGATGTTCAAATTACCGGTTTTTAAGGAACCGTTGACTTGACCTGATTCGCTGATTATTAAGGTGTCATTGTCTGAAGAAGATGTGATTGAACCTTCCACCTTACCCAGTAAATGCATCATCCCACTGAACACCAAATCGCCTTTGACCGTGGTGTTTTGCCCGATGATGGTGTCTATATTTTGTGTTTGGTTGTTATTTGCCATGATTTTTTCTTTGTTATCTTTTTTGTTAAACATGATTCCCCAATATCCTGATACGTGTTCGGTTAATTGGATTCAGTCAATTCATCAGCCAACTCTTTGGGTGTGCGATTGATGATGTCAGACCATTGAAATTGCTCAGTAACCGTCTTTTGACGGCTGCCTTTAGGATTTAATTCTACTAAAAGCATGGTTGGATTAAAACCTTTGGGTAAAGTGATTGCGTATTTCTTCACCTGAAAATATTTAAACTCAAAGGCGTCATCCAGTTTAAATTGCTCCACCAAATCCAGAATTTTACCCTGCTCTTCCTGAATGCCTTTGAGTTCAAGCTTAATGCTTCCCTTGATGACATCGGCACGTTGTAATCGTTGTGCCAACACCAAATTCAACAACAGCATTTCATTCTGTGCACGCACACCAATGTCAAAAACCCGCAAGGTTTTTATGTCATCTTTGTGGCTGAGCAAGCTCTCATAAAACACCAGTTCGGCTTTCAAGGCATCCTTTTCTTCAGTCAGTTCCAATAAACTGTTTTGCAATTCTGTGATGGCTTGTTGTTTAACCTTAACCTCAGTCTGTAACACACTGATGGTTCGGCGTTGCTGATCATTTTCTTCAGTCAACTGCTGATTCATTTCCACCCAGGTTTTCTTTTGGCCCTGAAAAGCATTCAACACATCAATGTTGCTGTATTTACCAATCAAAAAAGTCAAAATCGCCAAACCAAGCAAAGAAAACATCAACCAATGTTGACGCACAAACGACGGCTGCTCCTTGGCCTCGGCAATCACATATTTAGGCGTTTTAATCGTCACTGGGTTGTTGTTTCTAAAAAAACGGCATTATACCACCCAGATGTAAAACCGATATTAAAAAACCACACTTCAACAAAGCTCGGCGCTCTTAGCTACCAAGCCGGCTGAGTACTTCGACAAGCTCAGCATACCACCCGTCGAAGCCTAATTTAAATTCTGTTACCAAATTCGCTCCATGCCAGTCTTACTTACTCTGGCGCTCTTGTAAAAAGTATTCCAGAAACACTTCCTATCAGTCATTCCCGCGCAGGCGGGAATCTCCTGTCAAACTGCCACCAACCAACAACCATTGAAAAGCTATTAACGAACTCGTGTAGAGACCTTTGCTCGATTCTGGGCAATCGAGCAAAGGTCTCTTGGAATAATTGCACCAACCGCCTAAAATAGCCACCATGCTCTGGATCAAAACATTTCATATATTTTTCGTGGTCAGCTGGTTTGCCTGCCTGTTTTACCTGCCACGGCTGTTCGTAAACCACGCGCAAACCACCGAGAAAGCCCTGCACGACATGTTACTCGGCATGGAACAACGCCTGATTAAAATGATGCGATTTACCCTCTGGGGCACCGTCATTTCAGCCGTGTTTCTGGTTTGGTCAATATCTGGCGAACACTGGAAAACCTACATCAGCCAAGGCTGGTTTATCACCAAAATGATTTTGGTCTTCGGCCTGATTTTCTACCACTACTGGTGCATCAAAATCCACCAAAACTTCCAACAAAACACCGAACAAAGAACCCACATCTGGTTCCGCGTCTTCAACGAAGTCCCGGTATTTTTCCTGCTCGCCGTGATTTATCTGGTGATTGCCAAGCCGTTTTGAGAGCAGTGTGCTGCTTCAAAATTACTTATTAATTTCAACCACGAATTATCCTATTGCCAGCTTAGCAGACTCTTTTAGCAGGTAGGAAGGCATGGGTTCCCGTAATCTCCATGTGATGTTCATTGGTTTTGAGCCATAAGTCTTTACCATTTCAGCCGAGCCCAAAAAATAATAACCCATGGTTAAATTATACTCATCGCGCTTAAAAGGTCGGATAAAAAGTAAAATATGTCGTCCTATTTTTTTGTGGTTAATGTAATCTAAACCTTTGCCAACATCCGGGCGAGTAGCATTTTGAGATTGCCAATGAAACAGCACATCATTAATAGCGTAATCATTGTATAAAGTCGTTGGTGAATAATCTTCTTCTGATTTATGCAAATCGACAAAGAGTAACTCAGTGTTAAGTTTCTTATTTAAAGCAACTCCTTCACGATTATGTGATTTCTTTTCAAAAGTACTCAAGCCAAATGCCGTTAAAATTTGGTCACGTGTATAACGGCTATGGACTTTTAAAGGTTGATTATAAGGTAGTTGAATTCCTTGTTCTAAATGTTCGATGTTATCGATTAATAGTTCTAATAATTCAATAATTTCATTAACCAATGCTTTATTGGCGCCTATTGCATGGATACTTTGCTCTAAGTTTTTAAACGAATGCTTATCTGACCAAACGTCATAATGAAGCATCAGTGCCATTTTTTGCTCAATATCTGAAAGTGAAGATAAGTTAAATTGAAAATTATTTTTTGCTAGGTTGAGGATAAACGATAAATATGCATAAGAATCACAAACAAGCCATTTATTTAAAATTGCACTCGTTATGTTTTTCTCAAATTTGGATTGAAGTTCTTCATGCTCACCAGCTAAACACAACAACCGTGTCCAACAATCTCGTTTGTATAATGCTTCTAGAGGAATGTGATTAAGGTTTATAAAATTTTTCAGTGACAAAGGTAAATGGGTCTGATGTTTGAAGTTCTGGATTTTCTTAACTATATGATTTTTATGAAAATTTGTGGCATTTTTGATGTTTAATAAAATAATTTCTTTGGCTTTTTTCTCTAAAACAATTGAACAGCCCAGTGGCAAATGAGGAAAGTCATCTTTCAATTCTTTTTGAACCGAAGAGTTTGTTTTTCCAATCATGGCGCGAAACTTAGTTTCAAAGTCATATTCACTGCGGGCATTACCCACAAAGTCTAAAACAGTTAAGCAATCTTTCTTATCTGCTAAGCGCAACCCCCGGCCCAATTGTTGTAAGAAAACAGTTAAACTTTCAGTGGGTCGTAGAAATAGTACGGTGTCAATTTCAGGGATATCAACTCCTTCATTAAATATATCAACAACAAATAAATAATTAATTTCACCTTGGATAAATTGTTGTCGAAGCTTTTCTCTTTGTTCGCTATTCGAGCTCACAAGGAAAGCGGCTTTCAAGCCAGCTAAGTGAAACTTTTCTGCCATATATTGTGCATGTTCTTGAGAAACACAAAAGCCCAATGTTTTCGTTTGATGCAAATTGTTTTGATATTTATCGATGCTATTTATAATGTCACGAACGCGACGGTCATTTTCAGTATAAATTTGAGTTAATTGGGAAGGTAGGTATTTGCCATTTTTCCATTCAAGTATTGATAAATCCACACTATCAGTGATACCAAAATACTGGAAAGGGCATAATAACTTGCGATTAAGTGCCTCTGCCAATCGAATTTCAGCAGCGATAACTCCACAAAAATCATCAAGAATATTGGCACCATCCATTCTTTCGGGCGTTGCTGTCAGCCCTAGTAAAATTTCAGGAGTAAATCGTTTTAATATAGGTCGATAGCTTCTTGCAGCAATATGATGAACTTCATCTACAATAATGAAATCGTAGTAATTAGGTTCCAATTTCAATGATTCTATTTGATTATTAAGTGATTGTACTGATGCAAAAACATGATTGAATTTCTCAGGCTGAATGCCATCAACCCAAAGCTCACCAAAGTTATTATCTTTTAGCACTCCCTGAAAAATTGCTCTTGCTTGTTGTAATATTTCTTTTCGGTGAGCTACAAACAATAATCTTGCTGTAGGTTTTTTAGCGTAAAATTGTTTGAAATCAAACGCAGAAATAATAGTTTTACCTGTTCCAGTGGCAGCCACAACTAAATTTTTGGTTCTGTTATGGATTTGGCGTTCTGTTTGTAATTTTTCTAAAATCTCTGATTGATAACTATATGGTTTGACATCAAAAAGCACTGAGGCATTAATTGTATTTTTTGAGATTTGTCGCTCCTGCTTTAATGCTTTGCTAAGTTTTTCAGAGTTCTGCTCATAATTAAAAGATTCGAATTCACGGTCTTGCCAGTATGTCTCAAAGGTTTTCTGAAATTTTTCAATAAGATGGCCGACTTCTTGAGTGGTTAATTTAATATTCCACTCTAGCCCATTTGTTAATGCAGAGCGAGAAAGATTAGACGAGCCAATATAACCAGTATGAAAACCTGTATTCCTATAAAAAAGGTAAGCTTTTGCATGGAGTCTCTCGTTGCGGGTGTTATAAGAAACTTTTATTTCAGTATTTTTGAGACCTGATAAAAATTGAATGGCTTTTAAATCAGTGGCACCCATATATGAGGTTGTAATTACTTTTAACCGCCCTCCACG
>JAUHXW010000073.1 GCA_030426705.1 Gammaproteobacteria bacterium | reverse complement strand
GCGCTCTTCGCCTCTGATTCGCGTACGCTCACCAACCGGCTCGGCGGGTCGAGCTGCTCAGCAGCTCTCCTGAGTCTTAAGACTCTCTTAAATCTTTGTGCAGGATTTTACCAACGTTAGATTTGGGTAATTCTTCTCTGAATTCCACCAGTTTAGGAACTTTATAGCCAGTCAAATGTTCACGACAATGGTTGATGACGTCTTTCTCGGTTAAATCGTCATTGCTTCTCACAACAAACAATTTAACGATTTCACCGGATTTTTCATCGGGCACACCAACGGCTGCACATTCAACGATATGGTCATGTAAACAGGCAGCGTCCTCAATTTCATTAGGGAACACATTGAATCCGGACACCAGAATCATGTTTTTCTTGCGGTCGACTATCTTGAAGTATCCTTTTTCATCCATAACTGCCACATCGCCCGTTTTAAGCCAGCCATTGACGATTGTTTTAGCTGTTTCATCTGGTCGGTTTAAATAGCCCAACATCACTTGTGGTCCGCGTATGCATAATTCACCCGGTTCGCCGATGGGTAATGGATTGCCTTCATCGTCTTGTATTTGGCAGTCGGTGCTTGGAATGGGTATCCCGATGGTTCCATTGTATTCTTCCATAGGCACTTTGTTCATGCAAGCCGCGGGAGAAGTTTCAGTTAAGCCATAAGCCTCAGCAAGAGTGACTCCAGTAACTTGCTTCCATTTGGTTGCCGTGCTTTTTTGCACGGCCATACCACCACCCAAGGCAAATTTGAATTTAGAAAAATCAAGGTCAGCAAAACCCGGGGTGTTCAACAGTCCATTAAAAAGTGTATTAACGCCGGTCAACACTGTAAACTGATATTGTGACAGTTCTTTAACAAATCCTGGCATGTCTCTTGGATTGGTGATCAGGATGTTTTTGGCACCATATTGGGCAAAAGTCAGGCAATTGGCTGTTAATGCAAAAATATGGTAAAGCGGCAAGGCAGTGATGATGATTTCCTGGCCTTCTTCTATTTCGCTGGATATCCAAAAACGGGTTTGTGTGACATTGGATACCATATTTTTATTGGTCAACATGGCTCCTTTAGAGACACCTGTGGTACCGCCGGTGTATTGTAAAAAGGCAATGTCATCCAGTTCTCGTTTTACCGGGGTAAATTTGAGTGATTGGCCTTTTTTTAATGCAGTCTTGAAGCTAATTGAGCCTGGTAAATTAAAAGGTGGAACCATTTTTTTGACCCGTTTAATCACAAAATCCATGATTTTACCTTTTAGGCCTCCCACCATCTCGCCAATGGTGGCTGTAATCACTTTTTCTACGCCGGTATCATCAATGACTTCAGCCAAAGTACAGGCCGTGTTTTCAATCACAATGATGGCTTTGGCGTCTGAATCATTCAATTGATGCTTAAGCTCTCTTGGTGTATACAAAGGATTGACATTGGTGACCACCATGCCTGCTCGCAATATGGCTTGTACCGCAATGGGGTATTGCAAGACATTGGGCATCATAATCGCAATAGAATCGCCGATTTCAAAGTGCGATTGCAAATAAGCCGCCAGTTGCTTGCTGTAATTGTCAAGTTGTTGGTAAGTGATGGATTTGCCAAAATTGACATAAGCCTCTCTCGGGCCAAATTTTTGACAAGCATCATTAAGCATGTCTGCAACAGAGTTGTACGGCAACTCACCGAGTTCGTGTGGTACATCAGATTTATATTGATCAAGCCATGGTCTTGCTGTGGTCATAACACCTCTTTTTTATTATGATTGAAATACACAAGGTCAAATCCACCTGGAAAGCACAGAAGTCATATGTGGATTCAGTCCCCACTGAATAAACCCTAAGGTCTTTTTTCATATTAAATGTTTTTATGACTTTTATCTACCAATTTGATAGACTTTAGCTTCATCAATTAGCACAGTTTGTATGGAATCTGAACTTTTAGCGAATACCTTACAACCTCACGCAATGGGGGTTTTGATTTTGACTCTGGTGGCATTAATTTTGTTTGCCAATGACAGAATCCCTTTGCAAACCTCCAGTCTGTTTGTCATTTGTGTGTTGGTGCTGGGTTTTCAATTATTTCCATACCAGCAAAGTGATGGTCAGATATTTCCCATCAAAACCTTTTTCCTGGGTTTCGGCAATGAAGCTTTGATTGCAGTGTGTGCCCTGATGGTGGCCGGACAAGCTTTGGTCAGAACTGGGGCGATGGAACCGATTGGTCGTTATTTGGCCAAACTTTGGAAGTTAAGTCCTTCCCTGTCTTTATTATTAACATTGATAACTGGTGCTGTTCTCAGTGCCTTTGTTAATAACACACCGATTGTGGTGTTGTTACTGCCAGTACTGATCAGCGTGTCACTGCGTACGGGTCAATCATCTTCGGGAACTTTGATGCCCATGGGCCTGGCAACTCTATTGGGTGGGATGGCAACAACAATCGGTACTTCAACCAATCTGTTGGTGGTAAAGGTGGCTGAGGACTTGGGTGTACCTGAATTTGGCATGTTCGATTTTATTTTGCCTGTTACCATAACCGCGGTGGTGGCAATTTTGTATTTGTGGTTGGTGGTGCCAAGAATTTTGCCTGACCGAACACCACCTTTAAAAGACACCTCACCAAGAATGTTTTCCGCAGCCATCAAAATTAACAAAGGTGAGTTTGCGGATGGCAAAACAATGGCCGAAATCAGGGATAAAGTGGATGGCAAAATCAATATTCAACGGATTGTCAGGGGTGAAGGCTTGTCTATTGCCACTTTACCTGATG
The DNA here is from genome assembly GCA_030426705.1 of Gammaproteobacteria bacterium. Classification (GTDB taxonomy): domain Bacteria; phylum Pseudomonadota; class Gammaproteobacteria; order Xanthomonadales; family Marinicellaceae; genus Marinicella. The sequence goes on along the minus strand of JAUHXW010000073.1, from coordinate 8,305 downwards.
TGGTAATCAAGGCTGATGATCGTTTGATAGTGACAGACACAGCCGATAATTTACGTGAATACGAAATTGAATTAGGCGGTTCCCTGTTTACCGGTGAACATCAGGTGGATGAATCACACCCACTGTCAGCGGGTGATCAATCCATTGCAGAATTGGTGATTACATCTGGGTCCTTATTAGATCGTGTCAGGGTAGGGGATGCCCGCTTGAACAGTAAATATGGATTGACTTTGCTGGCTGTACATTCACAAGGTAAGGAAACCACTGCCACGTCAAAAGACATCGATGATGTGATATTCAGACCGGGTGACGTGTTGTTGGTACAAGGCACTCATCAAGCCATTCTGGAAGTTAAGAATACGGGTTCGTTGTTGGTTTTGGATGGTGGTGAAGAGTTACCACATACCAAGAAAGCACCATTGGCTTTGGCAGTGATGGCTGGTGTGGTCGGTTTTGCTGCCTTCAATGTGGTGCCCATTTCAATCAGTGCCATCATCGGTTGTTTTGTATTGATTGCCACGGGGTGTTTGCGTTGGCGTGATGCCACACACGCATTGAGTGCACAAGTTATCTTTATCATTGTGGCTTCATTGGCGTTGGGTGCTGCTTTGATGGCTACTGGTGGTGCTGAATATTTAGCGAATTTATTTGTGGTTTCAACTTATGGCCTGGCCCCTGGTGTGGTGCTTGGAATTTTGATGTTTTCCATGGCCATCATGACCAATGTGATTTCAAACAATGCAGCAGCGGTGATTGGTACACCGATTGCGGTGAGTATCGCTCAGCGTTTGGGTATGCCGGTTGAGCCATTTGTGTTGGCAGTATTATTTGGTGCCAATTTGAGTTATGCCACTCCTATGGCATACCAAACTAATTTGCTGGTGATGAATGCTGGCGGCTATAAATTCATTGATTTTGTTAAAGTGGGGGTACCATTGACCATCATAACCTGGGCTATGTTGACAGGCATGCTGACTTGGATCTATCAATTGTATTAAAATGCTTTAAAATCAAATGCAGAAAACGTAAAACCCGAAATTTCAGAAAATAAAAAAGAGGAAGCGAGATGGGTGAACAAAATATATCAAGAGGTGGTGATAATGAGGCCAAAAGGTTGTTTACCCGTGCGGTATTGAATGACCTGAGAGCGCTGGAATTAATGATTGCCAAAGGACATATCGAATCTGGTGCCAGACGCATTGGTGCAGAGCAAGAAATGTTCATCACTGATCATGATTACAGCCCCAATTTGACTGCCCTGAAAATACTGGATGATATTGAAGATGATCGCTTCACCAATGAAATTGCTTTGTTCAATATTGAAGCCAATTTGACGCCAAGACGTTTTGAAGGCAAGTGTTTGAGTGCCATGGAGGAAGAAATCAAGGAGGTGATTTCGATAGCCAAGCATCACGCAGGAAATCATGATTCAAAAATCATATTGGCCGGAATTTTACCCACATTACGCCAACTGGATTTGACCATGGACAGCATCACTCCGGTTGATCGTTACTATGAATTGAACGATCGTTTGAAGGAAATTCGTGGCTCAGATTTCAGAATGGACATTCGTGGTGTGGATGAGTTGTCAGTCACCCATGATAACTTTATGCTGGAAGCCATGAACACCAGTTTTCAAGTTCATTTTCAGGTCAGTGGTAATGAATTTGTCAACATGTATAACCTGTCGCAAGCGGTAACAGCGCCATTGATGGCGGTGGCGGTTAATTCAGGGTTAATACATCATTACAGGCTTTGGCATGAATCCAGAATTGCAGTTTTTCAAAATTCAATTGATACTCGCTCCACCACCCATCAAAAACGGGGCGCACAACCCAGGGTTCACTTTGGTAATGAGTGGATAGAAAGTATTGTGGATGTTTTCAGGGATGATATTTCGAGATTTTCTGTGGTATTGACTTCCGATTATGAAGAAGACCCTGTGGCTATGGTGGAAGCTGGTGAAATGCCCAAGCTTAAAGCGTTGATGTTGCATAATGGCACAGTTTATCGTTGGAACCGACCCTGTTATGGAGTTAAAAACAATGTGCCACATTTGCGTATAGAGAATCGCGTATTACCCTCTGGTCCATCGGTGCTTGATGAGGTTGCCAACTCAGCGTTTTACTTTGGCTTGATGTCTGGTATGAGTCAAAAGTATCAGGACATCACCCAGGTTTTACGTTTTTCCAATGCACGCAATAACTTTTTACAAGCTTGCCGCAATGGTTTGGAATGCCATTTTAACTGGATCAATGGTGACAGCATTTCTGCAACTAAATTGATCAAAAATGAGTTGTTGCCTATTGCTGAAAGTGGGTTAAAAAATGCGGGATTGGATCATGGAGACATTGAACGTTATCTCAGCACCATTGCGCGCCGCGTCGAGTCCAAACAAACAGGCGCACGCTGGGCGATAAAATCAATCACCGAAATGGATAAAAATATTCATCCGGATGAAAAGGTGCGATCTATCGTGGCGGAAATGGATAAACAACAAACCATCGACCGGCCAATTCATGAATGGCCGTTGGCTCAAGTCAATAATCAGGCTGACTGGCGTGCCAGTTTTATACTTGTTGGACAGTTTATGATTACCAAATTGCTCACTGTCAGACCTGATGATTCTATGGATTTGGCCGCCAGTATCATGGACTGGAAAAGGGTCAGGCATGTTCCTGTTGAAAATGATGAGGGAGAATTGGTTGGTCTGGTGTCAAATCGTTCTGTTTTAAAGAAAATTGTTGAAGGTGGAAATCACAAGGCAACCGCCATCAAGGAAATCATGAATGAAAAACCGATTTTCGTCACCCCCCAAACAACCACAGTTAAAGCCATACAAATCATGCGCAATAACCGCATATCATGTTTGCCCGTGGTTGAAGACGGCAAATTGGTGGGCGTCATCACCGAATATGATTTGATTAAAATTGCCAGTCACGTTCTTGAATCTGATTTAAAAGCTTACAAACAAAAGATGGATGAACAAGAATCTGGCTGATTATCTTTTTTGATTGTTTGGGTATTCCATATAATAATCGCTGCGCGCATATTCAGAATCAAAGGGATGTGGTTTTGCTTTGAAACCAAAACGATTATATAGTTTGATGGCAGGTTTTAATGAAGAATGGGTTTCCAGATAGAGCTTTGAACCATTTAAATTTATAAATTCTTCGATAACTTTTTGCATCAATTTTGCACCTATGCCCTGAGTTTGACATCTCTCAGTGACGGCCATTTTGGTCAGTTCAAATACTTTGTCGCCATGGTGTTTTAGTGCCACACAGCCGATCACGTCATCTTTGATTTTAGCGTATATGATTTGACCGCCTTCGAAAATGATTTTATCTGGGTGTGACAGCACGTTTTCATCAATGGGCTCTATACGGAAATACTTGATCAACCACTCTTCATTCAATGTTTTGAAATGAGGGCCAAGCGCGGGTTCCTGTGTATGGGTTATGACTTCTAACACTGAATTTTCCATGGCAAAATGTGTATAATGTTTGATTTTACATTGAAGGCAAAATTTATGGGAATTTGGGATAAATTATTTGGCGAATTGGTTGATGTAATCGAGTGGACTGACGATACCAGTCACACCCTGGTTTACCGTTTCCCTCGATATGGGAATGAGATCAAAAATGGAGCCATGCTAACCGTCAGGGAAGGGCAAATGGCAGTTCTGGTAAACGAGGGTGAGGTGGCAGATGTTTTCGAACCAGGCTTGTATGAATTGAACACTGCAAACGTGCCTATTTTGTCTTCGCTTCAAGGTTGGAAGCATGGTTTTGAAAGTCCTTTCAAAGCAGAAGTTTATTTTTTCAATACCCGTGTTTTTACTGACATGAAATGGGGTTTGCGTAATCCCCTGATTTTGCGTGATAAAGAGTTTGGCGTTATCAGAATTCGTGCTTTTGGTAGCTATGCCTTCAGAATTAATGACCCCAAGTTGATGCTGTCAGAGATTGTTGGTACTGACGGGCATTTTGTTTTGGAAGAAATCATTGGTCAATTAAAAAATCTGGTGGTAACCGGCTTTGCCAAAGTGGTCAGTGAATCTGGCGTACCGGTTTTGGATTTGGCCGCCAGCTATGATGATTTGGGACGGTTTTTGACCGAACAAATTCAACCTTTGTTTGAACAATATGGCTTAAAACTGGAAACCCTCCTGGTTGAAAATGTTTCTGTACCAGAAGCAGTTGAAAAAGCATTGGATGAACGTGCCAGTTCGATTGCTGTTGGTGATTTGAATCGATTTACACGCTATCAACAAGCCCAATCTATGCGTGATGCCGCCAATAACCAATCTACAGCCGGTGGTGGTATGGCGATGGGTATGGGGTTTGGTATGGCACAATCCTTTGGTCAGGCTTTGGCCAAGGGTGACGACACTGACCCGTTGGCACCGCCTCCTGTTCCGGAAAAAGCCAAAGAAATTAAACATTATTTCGCCATCATTGAGGGCGAACGACTTGGGCCGGTTAATTTGGCAGCTGTCGCTGAAATGATTGCAAAGCACCAAATCACTGCCGATACTTTGATGTGGACTGCTGGTCTAAGTGATTGGACGGCGGCAGAAACCTTACCCGAAGTGTTGACACATTTAAAAAACCAACCACCTGCCATGCCAGAATAACCAGTTGTCAAAATGACACCCTATAAACACTTCAAGTGCAATCAGTGCGGCTCTGATCTGGACTATGCCATTGGTTTGCATTCGCTTAAATGTGTCAGTTGTGGTCAAGTGGACCCGATTGAAGCTGAGCCATTGGATCAATATCTGGCACATGATTACAAACAAGCCATCAGTGAACTCAGTTTTTTTGACCCGCAAACAGTCAGTCATGAACTCAAATGTGAAAATTGTGGGGCAAATTTCACCATGCCACAAAATGTGCATTCAGAGGAATGCCCTTATTGTGATTTGAACGTGGTGGTGCCTGTAGATCATGAACGACATTTATCACCGGATGGCGTTATTCCTTTTGAGATTCAGCAACAGCAAGCCGAAGCTGCCTTTAAAAAATGGTTGCATGGATTGTGGTTTGCGCCAACAGCACTGAAAAGAAAAGCCATTCAGGCACAGGCGATTCAGGGGTCATACATGCCTTTGTGGGCTTTTGATGCACAAGTTGAAAGTGACTATACGGGACAAAGGGGTGATAATTATTACACCACAGTCAGGGTGCCTACCAGGGTCAACGGTAAAACAGTGATGCAAAATAAAACGGTGGTCAAAATTCGTTGGCGTCACAAATCCGGACGGGTGTTTAATCAGTTTGATGATGTGGTGGTGATGGGTAGTTATACCTTGCCATTGAAATTTCAGAATTTCCTCTCACGTTGGGATTTGTTCAAAACCAAAGAATACAATGAAAAGTACTTGAGTGGTTTTCGTTCAGAACTTTATCAAATCAGTTTGCCTGATGGTTTCAAACTGGCGAAAGAAGTGATGTACCGCACCATAAGACAAACTGTTCGACGTGATATTGGTGGCGATCATCAGCGCATACACAGTATTGACTCAGTCTATCATGCAGTGGGATACAAATTGTTGTTGGCACCAATGTGGATTTCTGCATTCAACTATAAAAAGAAATCGTTTCGTTATGTAATTAATGGCCAAAATGGTAAAGCCTATGGCGAAAGACCCTGGAGCATTTATAAAATTGTGGGTGCTGTGTTATTGCTTGCTATGATTGTAGGGAGTATTTATGTGTTTTCTCAACAATAAGACCATCAATCAATGAATAAAAAAATCGACTCATTGACATAGACATCCAATGAACTTGGGATTAAACTTAGCTGATGCTAACAGAATCAAGGTGTATTAAAAAACCTTAATGACAGAAGACCAGAGTAGGAAAGATTCTGATACGGAGAATCAGAAGTCTTGGCTGAGCAAATTGGCCAATATTTTTACGGATGAACCACAAAATCGTGATGATCTCCTTGAAATCCTGAAGGAAGCCCATGAGAATGGCTTGCTGGATATTGATGCGCTCAATATGATGAAGGGTGCACTCAAAGTAACTGATTTGCAGGTCAGGCAAGTGATGATTCCCAGAGCTCAAATGGTGGTGATACCTTTGACATCCAACATAGAAGAAGTTTTGCCAATCATTGTTGAATCAGGACACTCAAGATTCCCTGTGGTTGGTGAGGATAAGGATGAGCTCGAAGGGATTCTATTAGCCAAAGATGTGTTGAAATCTTTTGTTAAAGATGAAAAGGATTTTAATCTCAAAGAGATTTTACGTCCAGCTGTGGTCATTCCAGAATCAAAACAAGTCAATATTCTTTTGAATGAATTCAGAACCACCCGCAATCATATGGCCATCATCATTGATGAATATGGTGGTGTTGCCGGATTGGTGACAATTGAGGATATTCTTGAGGTGATTGTTGGTGAGATTGATGATGAATATGATGATCGTGAAGATCCTTATATCATGCAAGTTAATGAGCAGTTATATAGAATCAATGCATTGACCACCATTGCAGAATTCAATGAAGCCTTTGATTTAGCATTTGATGACACTGAATTTGACACCATCGGAGGGCTTGTGGCCAGTGAAGCAGGTAGATTACCTGAAACCGGTGAAGAAATTTTGGTGAGTAATTTGGTTTTCAAAATCATAAAATCTGATAAACGTCGCATTGAATTTGTTGAAGTTGACTTTTCATAGTTTCAAGCTACTTTTGTTGTTTACTTCCTTCATTATTATTCAGGAAGGTCGCGCAAAATCAGACATCTATTTGATCACCATAGGTCCTGGAGATGCTTTTTGGTCAGCCTATGGTCATACAGCATTGGCGATTGATGATCGGGTTTATGGCTTTGGATATTTCAGCTTTGAAGATGAAGGATTGATCAAGGCTTTTATAGAAAATCAAATGTTTTATGACATAGGGGTCAGTGAATTTCAACAAGAGTTAGACCTGGCAGAATGGCAAAATAGGACATTTATAGTTCAGAAATTGTTTTTGTCTAATGATCAGAAGCAGCAAATCATCGACTATCTAGAATGGCACAACTTACCGGAAAATCAAGCCTACAGGTACGATTACTTCATCAATAATTGTGCCACCAAAATCAGGGATGTCATTGATGATGCCTGGCAAGGCACACTGCAAAAATCATTCAATAAGCAAACTGGAGAGAGTTATTTTACACAAACTTTCCCGGCTAAAAATCAGGCTTTGATGAACTTTGGTATCGTGTTAGGTTACGGCTGGCCTGCCTATACCGAAAGAACTTCCTGGGAATTAATGGCTTTTCCTGTTTATCTGCAAAGTGCCATTTCAGAACTTTCTAACCATAAAATCTCAGCAGCTCATACTGTTTTTCAGGCAGAGTCCAGCTCCTTGCTTTCATATTTAGTCAAGACACATTGGTTTTTATGGACCTATGTTTTGGTTTTGTTTTTAGGATTAAAAATTCAATTTACTCAAAAAGTTACCATTGGTTTTCTGACTTGGTCGCAGGTTTTCCTGGGTGTGTTGATTTTATATTTTGGGTTGTTCAGTGGTCATGACATCACTCGTTGGAATTTTAATGTGCTGTTGTTTACGCCTCTGGTACTTTTACTGAACCTATCAGACAAGTTTAAATGGTTGATTTTGATTAGCTATGTCAGTTGGATGGTGATGGCTTTGGTTTTGATGGCTTGGTACTTTATTCCCATTTGTTTGTTACATTTTTATTTCTTGTACCTAAAAACTAATCGTCAAGTCTTTTGATTATGGCTGTCCCTTTGGTGTAATTGACCAAATCATCCCTGAAAGTGGTTAATTTCTCTTTTGGTAAGATTATCTTATGGTTAACACCTGTAGAAAGATAGCTTTGATCGAGACTTTCGCCCTGGTGTTGTTTAAGTAATTGGTGTAAAAATTGACTGTGTTCAAAATCCACTGTAATCAGAATTTTTACTTTAGGAACGTGGTAGTCAAAAGGCGCATCGCCCAGGTTTTTGGCAATGGTGCCACCATAGGCTCTGGCCAAACCTCCGGTACCTAGTTTGGTTCCTCCATAGTGACGGATAACCAACGCGCCTACTTGATCAAATCCAGCGCCATCAATGGCAGCCAACATTGGTTTACCTGCTGTACCTGACGGTTCACCATCATCATTGAAACGATATTCATCACCTATGCGATAAGCCCAACAGTTATGGGTGGCATTGATGTCCTGGTGTTGTTCCAGGATTTCGAAAAAGTCCTGGCTGGATGAGATTGGAAAGCAAACACCAATGAACAGGCTTTTTTTTATTTCCTGTTCATTGGTGTGGGGTTTTAATAG
>JAUHXW010000411.1 GCA_030426705.1 Gammaproteobacteria bacterium | reverse complement strand
TGATACAGGCCCAGGTCATATCAGTTTTGTGGATCCTGATGGAAATTCTATTCTGATTGATCAGCATCGATAAAATCAAACACATCGCATGGTCAGATTAAACCTATGAAATCCTAATTCAGCATGCGGGATGCTTTTACTGGTTTTGACACCGTGGTACATCAATCGTGCTGTTCGACCCCAAACCATCACGTCACCATCATACAGTTCGATGACTTGGGCTTTGTTATGTCGGTTGTCGCCGTAAATTTGAAAGTGCGCACTCATGCCCAATGAAACAGAAACAATGGGTTGGGTCATATCGGGTTCATTTTTATCCTGATGTGAGGTCAGTTCATCGCCTTGCTTGTAATGATTGATCAGACAGGCATTGGGCTTGAAGGCATTGAATCCACATTGTTCGGCTGCTTTTTGAGCCAAACTTTTGAATAATTGCGGCATCTTTGGCCAGCGTTCACCATTGCTTGGGTCATGTCGGGCGTAGCGATAACCACAGGATTCGCTGATCCAGCCAAGCTCGCCACAATTGGTCATGGAAATATGCAAACGTTTGCCACCAGGCGTTTTCATGTAGCGAAAAGGGGCTTGTTGAACCACCCGCCTAATTTCAGGCAGGCATTCTTTCAAATTTGTTTGCGTCCTTAATAAAAAGATATCCCTTTGGATTTCTAAAGGGGCGGTTGAGTTTGTGGCGAATAAATCACTCATGCAAAGGGTTTGCTTGCCAACACTGTATAAACCAGCGGCACATCATTGTTTTTGTGTTCCAGATAAAAACGACCAGGCTGCTTTTCGACCATGTTTTCAAAACAATCATAAGGGCTGTGGTCAAATTCATGAAAGGCATCAATGGTTAAACCCGCTTTCAACAATGCCGAAATAACATCGCTGATGGGGTGTGACCAAACAGCAAATTCATGTTCGCTGCCATCACAGTTTTCGGTGTAGGTACCTTCTGTGGAAGTATCTGGTTCAACCTGATGAAAATAACTGTAACCAGCCAGCAGGTCAAGAATTGGATGAAACTCAGCCATAAAAAATTGACCGCCAGGTTTGAGCTGTTTGGCTATCAGATCAGCCCACAACTGAATATCAGGTAGCCAGCAAATGGCACCATAAGAAGTGTAAACAATGTCGTACAGTTGTTCGGATTGTTTTCCAAAGGTGTACACATCCTGACAAATGAAGGTGGCCTCAAGTTTTGTTTGTTGTTGTAACTGTAACGCTTTGGCAATCGCCTGGTCGGAAATATCTACACCCGTAACTTTTGCTCCCATTCTGGCGAACGACAAACTGTCCAAGCCGAAATGACATTGCAAATGCAACAAAGCTTTATCCTTGACCTCCGGTAAGCCCGCCAACTCAATTTCATTCAATGAACTTTTTCCTGCCAAAAACCCGGGCACATCATAAAATTTGGAGTTAAAATGGGTTTCTACACGCTCGTTCCAAGAGCCTTTGTTGGTTTCAAAATATTGTTTCATCATCACTTATGTATTAAATAATCAGAAAAAATTAATTCAAGTTCTTTTCGGGAGAGCTGCCGGTAAAACAGGTCAACACCAATGACCAGTGAATACAAAATTAAACCTCTTTTTTTGATCTCCACAGGGTCATCGTAGATGTCGCTCAACAGTTTAACCAGGTATTGGTGCCGTTGTTCATAGACCGAAACCACAAAATCTTTAACGGCATCATCCTGAAAAGACCAGGCATTGATTTCAAATTCCAAGCGGTTACCACTGATGGCGCCTTCAATGCATTGCCAGCCTAATAAGGACAATTTTTCAGCACTGGATTGGCCCTTTTCAGCTTCCTCAATAAATCCCTGGGTGAAGCGTTGTTTCCAATACTGCAGCACCTGCATTTCATAATCACGTTTGGACTTGAACCAATGATAAAAACTGCCTTTGGTGACATTGAGTTCTTTACACAGGTCATTTATTTTCAGTGCGCGCCAACCAACCGTGTCCAGTGTTTGGATGCCTTTTTTAAGCCAGGCCAGTTGGCTGTTGTTATCATTGGTCATGTATATAAATCCTGATGAATGCTTCACTCAAAGGTATGTCCTTGGGGCTTCATTCATTTTTGTTCCCGACTAAAATGAAAGCGACCGCGGCGGACATGACTTGTAACCTCGCGCTCTTCGCCTCTGATTCGCGTACGCTCACCAACCGGCTCGGCGGGTCGAGCTGCTCAGCAGCTCTCCGAAGGTGTCATCAAAAAAACGTTTTCTAAATTTTCAACAAGTCGCAAGGTTTCTG
>JAUHXW010000072.1 GCA_030426705.1 Gammaproteobacteria bacterium | reverse complement strand
TCCGGAATGGGTCCAGATAAATCATTGTCATTCAAAGTGATGAAGTCAAATCCAGTCAAGGCCCCCAGCGAAACGGGCAAATGTCCTCTGAGTTGATTGTGACTGAAGTCGATTTGCTTCAACGCAGACATTTGTCCGATACAGTTAGGAATCTTCCCGGTCAGGCTGTTACCAGCCAAAAACAAATGTTCAAGCTGATCAAGCGCAGTGATACTGGCAGGAATTTGTCCTGTCAAACCCACATTTATCGCAGAGAAATAAGCCAATGAAGACAACTGGTCAATGTCACCAGGAATGGGCTCAATAAACTGATTGTTGTCTATCCATATATCTGTCAAATTCGTCATACCAGTTACATGTGTAAGCACCGAACCTGACAATTGGTTGTTTGGCAACTGCAAAATTTCAAGGTTGTTCAAATTGGCAATTGACACAGGTACATCACCACTCAATTGATTAAACCCCAACAATAACAACTCAAGATCAGTTAATTCACCTATATCTGCGGGAATCGGTCCATACAATTGATTGCCGCTTAAGTTCAATGAAATCAATTGCGTCAGGTCTTTGATGTTATTAGGAATGATTCCATCCAGATTGTTCGATCCCAAACTGATGAACCAGACATTCTTAACCGTTGCACCAATGGCAGTGATGCCATACCAACTGTCAACATTCGCCGAACCCCAATTACTGTTATCAAGCCAATTATCACCGTCCGTGATGTTATATAAATTAACCAGGGCATTGCATTCCAATATCGGCACGTTCATGCCTGGTTGCAAACAAACGGTATTAAAATCCAACTCCGCTTGACCATCCGTAACATACAATACAGACAATAAGAACGCACATTTTTTCAACAAACACTTCATCACTTGATGATAAAACCAACATCAAAAGTTAACAAGTCTTTCAACATAGAAATATTATTGGACCGCCGGCGGCTCGCCGGCAAAATCAGATCAGACTTTGATAATAACTGACTATTTGTTCAGCGGTTTGTTGCACATCTGATCTGGAAGAACTGTGAGGAGTCACAGTAATTTTATGATGTGACCAAAAAGGGTGCGTTGTTGGCAGTGGCTCTTGTTTAAACACATCCAGTACCGCATGTTTGATCTTTCCATGATTCAAGGCATCCAGTAAATCAGCTTCATTGACATGACCGCCTCGACCAACATTGATTAAAGTGCAATTGACTTTACACCAGGACAAGGTTTTGCTGTTGATGATGTCAGCTGTTTCAGCATTCATGGGTAACAATATCACCAAAAAATCACTGTTGACACAGACATGTTGCAAGCCTGACTCACCATGAAAACAGGGATGAACATCGTGTTGTTGTGATTGTGTCCAGGCCAATGTTTTTAAACCAAGGGCATGACACTGATCAGCCACAAAAGAGCCCAGTTCTCCCAAACCCAGAAAACCAACAGCCGGCTGGAAATCTGTTTCCAAAACCTGCCAGACTTTTTGAGTTTGTTGTTGTTGATAGTCTATCAGGTGGCGATGATCGTTCAAAATATGCTGCAAAACATACTGCGCCATATTTTGCTTGAGTACCTGTGTGACAATTCGGGCAGTTACGATGTCCTCTCCGATGGCTTCATCAGTCAGAATATGATCAACACCAGCACCCATAGATACTGCCATTTGCAACTGTGGAAATTGTTGTGTGATACCAACAGGATGGTTCCACAGCACGGCCATTTTGACAGCTTCAGGATTCGTAATTTCAGGCCATTGTTGAATGGGCACCTCAGGTAATGCCAAACACAAATGGCGGCACAAGTCATCGGTATTACGGTCAGTGATAACGACCGCAATACTCATGCCTGTTTAGTCAGAAACTCTAAATGCTTCAGTGCACGCTTATAGACATTCTGCTTGAAATGAATGACATTGTGAGCGGGATACCAGAAATCCACCCAGCGATAAGCCTCAAACTCAGGTTTGCTGGTTTTATTGAAATCCACTTTGGACTCGTCTTCTAATAATTTCAGCAGATAATAAACCTGCTTTTGCCCAACAAATGAGGGATCAGAATTTCGTTTGTGAAATTTTTTGGGCAATTGGTATTTTAACCAACCCGGCGTAGAACCCAAAACATCCACATGATGGGGTTTCAGCCCCACTTCTTCGTACAATTCCCTGAACATGGCCTCCTCTGCGGTTTCATTCTTATTAATTCCGCCTTGAGGAAACTGCCAACCGTTACCCTTGGTACGCTTGGCCCAAAATACCTGACCTTCATCATCGAGCAAGATGATGCCCACATTCGGGCGAAAACCATCTCGATCAACCATGATGACATAAATTTTTAAACTGACCCTATTGTTTCAAAAAAATGAAATTTGAGCAAGAAATTTAGCAGTTACCAAGGCATTTCAAAATGAATTCAATTAAAATTCACCCATGAAACGAAAGCCGCCCAAACAATCTGAGTTGATATTTAAACCCACCGAGTTCCAACTCGACCTGTGGATGGGCAAAGGCAACGAAAAAAAACCAATCAAAATCTTCCCCTCAAGAAATCATCACATAAAAGCGAAAGCCAAGCCTGCTGAAGAATAATTTTCTGCCAACTTTTTTAACAACCAAATCTAAAGCGGAAATCAAATTTTAAAACTTAAATAGCTATCGATGTGCCTTATTGTAAAAGACACATTGATAAAGTATTATTAGAGACCTTTGCTCGATTCGTGAACAAAGGAATCCACATGTTTGAACAAACCTTTAAAAACATTGACGATATTTTATGGAAAGACTCCGGTGCTGACAGTGAACTGGATTACATTGGGCAAACATCGTGGATATTATTCCTGCGTTATCTGGATGAGCTGGAACAAGAAAAAACCGATGAAGCAGCCTTAAAAGGCGAAGCATATCAGTTCATTCTTGACGAGGAATTTCAGTGGAACAACTGGGCCATGCCCAAAGGAGCAGATGGTAAGCTGGATCATCACGATGCCATGACTGGACCAGACCTGGTCACTTTTGTTGATGGCAAGTTATTTCCTTATCTGGCTGGCTTTAAACAAAAAGCCGAGTCAGCACAAACCATTGAATACAAGATTGGTGAAATCTTCTCCGAACTGAAAAACAAAATCCAAAGTGGTTATAACCTGCGTGAAATTCTTGAATACGCCGATGCCTTACAGTTCCGTTCCAGTAAAGAAAAACACGAGCTGTCTCATCTGTATGAAACCAAGATTAAAAACATGGGCAATGCCGGGCGCAATGGGGGTCAGTACTACACGCCCAGACCCTTAATTCGGGCGATGATTCAGGTCATCGACCCACAAATCGGTGAAAAGATTTATGATGGAGCAGCCGGTTCCTGTGGTTTCTTATGCGAGGCTTATGAATACATGTACGAGCGCATGCATCAGCAAAACCAAGCCACCACCGATAATCTCAAGACCTTGCAGGAAAATACCTTTTACGGTAAAGAGAAAAAGAACCTCGCCTATGTCATTGGCATCATGAACATGATTCTGCATGGCATCGAAGCACCTAACATCATACACACCAACACCTTGGGCGAAAACATCCGCGACATTCAGGAAAAAGACCGTTTTCATGTGATTCTGGCCAATCCACCTTTCGGTGGAAAGGAACGCAAAGAGGTTCAACAGAACTTCGATATCAAAACCGGTGAAACCGCCTTTTTATTTATGCAGCACTTTATCAAAAGTCTCAAAGCCGGAGGCAGAGCCGCGATTGTGATCAAAAACACCGTGCTCAGCAACACCGACAATGCCTCCATTGCTCTACGCAAACTGCTATTGGAAAGCTGTAACTTGCACACCATCCTCGATATGCCCCAAGGCACCTTTCAAGGCGCAGGAGTCAAAACCGTGGTGCTGTTCTTCCAAAAAGGCGAACCCACCAAAAACATCTGGTATTACCAACTCAATCCTGGTCGCAATATGGGCAAAACCAACCCACTGAATGACAAGGACATGGAAGCATTTGTCACATCTAGAACTCTGAGCCTGTCGAAGGGTGTGGTTGGTGAAGAAACCGAACAAAGTTGGAATGTCAAAGTCGCCGATATCGGCGAAACAACTATTGACCTTAGCGTCAAAAACCCCAACACCCCCGAAGAAGCCCCGCTCAGAAGCCCTGAGGAAATCCTTAAAGAAATGCAAAAACTGGATGAAGAGACTCAATCCATTTTAAAAACGATCAAAGGGTTGTTATGAAGGAAGGTTGGGTGATAAAGAAACTTGATGAAATAACTTCGAAAATTGGAAGTGGTGCCACCCCAAGAGGAGGGCAATCATCTTATAAAGAATCTGGAATATCGCTTATAAGAAGTATGAATGTGCATGATCATGGATTTAATGCTTACAAGTTAGCATTTATTGATGATGAACAAGCTAGTAAATTAAAAAATGTAACCGTTGAAGAAAATGATGTTCTCTTGAATATTACAGGTGCTTCCGTTGCTAGATGTTGTATTGCACCCAGAGACATCTTACCAGCAAGAGTTAACCAACATGTGTCAATAATTAGGTTGAACAACGATACTATAGAGTCACGATTTCTGCATTATGCATTAACTTCAAAACAGTACAAAGATTTGTTGTTAGGAATAGGTGAACAAGGAGCTACAAGACAAGCAATTACAAAGATACAGTTACAAAATTTTAAAATAGCATTTCCAACATGTTTAAAGGAACAAAAACAAATCGTCGCCATTCTTGACAAAGCCTTTGCCGCCATCGACCAAGCCAAAGCCAATATCGAAAAAAACATCCAAAACGCCCAAGAACTGTTCCAATCCAAACTCAACCAAATCTTTAGCCAAAAAGGAGACGGTTGGGAGGAGAAGACATTGGGAGAGATATGTCATGTGTTAAATGGTTTTGCATTCAAAAGTAAAGACTCTGTAGAAAAGTCAAATACACAGTTATTACGAATGGGAAACCTGTATCAAAATGTATTGGATTTAAGTAGGAAACCTGTTTTTTATCCCGATTCATTTAGTGAAGAATACAATAAATTTCTGCTCAAAGAAGGTGATTTGATTATGTCTTTAACAGGGACAGTAGACAAAACAGATTATGGTTATACAGTTAGAATTCCTAAAACGAATGTTAATTTATTATTGAATCAACGAATAATGAAAATAGATGTACATGATTCAAGTTCTCTCAATAAAGACTACTTAATGAACTACTTATTATCTCCTGTTTTTTTATCGCGGTTATATTCAACATCCAGTGGTACACGGCAGGCAAATTTGTCAAGTCGAACGATACTAACATTAACAATAAATTACCCTTCTAATATCAAGGAACAGCATGAAATAGTAGAAAAATTAAAACATCTTCGAGTACAAACTAGTTACCTTGTTTTGAACTATGCAAATAAAATATCTAATCTAGAAGAACTCAAAAAATCCATCCTGCAAAAAGCCTTTGCTGGGGAGTTGACCTGATGAGTGAAATGAAAGTGCCTATGCTTGTTAGCAAGGAAACTAATGAGAAAGGTGAAAAACCATTTGAAAATTGTCAGCTTGATAGAGAAAAGTATGCAAAAATTTTAACGAGCTTAGTTGAAAATTATGCTGATGGATTTGTGATGGCTCTAAACAGTCCTTGGGGTACAGGGAAAACAACGTTTTTAAAAATGTGGCAGCAACACCTAGAAATAAATTCATTTGCTACGCTACATTTTAATGCTTGGAAAACAGATTACAGTTCAGATCCTTTTGTCGCTTTAATCGCTCAGCTTAAGTTGTTGTCAAATACAAAATCAAAAGGTGTTTATGAAGGCGTGATTTCAAAAGCTGCAACAGTTGCCAAGCGTTTACTGCCGGCTATAACCAAAGCTGCAATCAAACGCTACACAGATGATGAACAGCTTGCAGAAGCCGCAGGAGTAGTGACAGAAGTGGCTGGGGATTCATTGGAATCACAAATTGAAGAACAGCTTAAGGCCGAAAAATCAATTGAAGATTTTCAGAGCGCTCTTAAAGAACTGGTTGAAGTAATAACTGGTGGAAAACCATTGGTGTTTATCATAGATGAATTAGACAGGTGCCGACCCAATTATGCGGTGGCAGTCTTGGAATACATAAAACATTTCTTCGCGGTTAAAGGCATAGTTTTTGTTTTAGGCATAGATAAAGAGCAACTGGGTCATGCAGTTCGTGGCGTTTATGGTAGCGACAAGATAGATGCTGATGAATATTTACGCCGTTTTATTGATTTGGAGTATGCACTTCCAGAACCTGATTTGAGCACTTATTGTTTATATCTACATGACCAATATGGACTGGATGATTTTTTGGAAAAAGAAGGGCGTCAAAACAGCAGTAAACTCAAAGCAGAAACAAAACAATTTGTAGATTTTACCAGTGCATTTTTTCAAAACAACAAGCCAAGCTTAAGACTCATTCAAAAATTTTATTTTCGTATAAGCGTTGTTTTGAATTTCTTCAAAGAAAACAATTATGTTTTTCCAGGTCTACTTGTTTATTTGGTTTATCTGAAATTAACAGATGAATTACACTTTGATGCCATTAAAAACAAAAAACTCAACTACAGTGAATTAGCCAAAAACTATGAGAAGTATATCAATGAACTTGATGATAACTTGTATCATGAATATTGGACTGAGGCACAGTTATTGGTTTTTTACAGAAATTATTTAAATGGTAAGCAAAGAAAATATGGCAATGCTCCTCCATTGCTTACAACTGAGGGTCAACTGAATTTTGAATCCAGTATTTCAGTACAGAAATGGATTGATGATGGTGTAATTAGAGCAATCGATACTATAAAGAATAATTTTGATTACAATGAATATTCACTGGGTCACTTTTTGGATATCATAGACTTAAACAGTGATATAAGGCTAAGCTAAACATGCCCTCTCGAGTCAAAGAATTCCATTCCATTATGCCGATTGAAAATATTACATCGGTTTTACAACATGGAATTCTTTCACACAATCGTTGCAAAAAGTTAAAGTTGCGACATTCCGATGTTTCTTTAGAAGGAGTTCAAGACAGAAGAGATGGCAAAGAAGTACCCAATGGTATGAAATTACACGATTATGCCAATCTATATTTTACTGCCAGAAACCCAATGATGTTTAGAATTATCAATCAATTTGAAGATAAGACCCAAATAGAAGATTTATGTGTTCTTAGAATATCTGTTGCTGTTGGAAAACAGGAACATGTGGTATTTACAGATCAAAACGCCGCAAAAAGTTATGCCAGGTTTTTTTCGCTGGATAAAGCAAAAGAAAATATTAACTTCGATCGAGTTTATGCTAAATATTGGACTGATGATGACTATGCGGAATACTTAAGGAAAAAAGCAGAAAAATGTGCAGAAATTTTGGTGCCTTATCAAGTTAAACCGGAGTATATCAAGGGTGCTTATGTTGTGAATGATGCTGCAAAAGCTAAGTTGACTAAAACAGGATTTTCTCTGCCAATTGTAGTAAAATCAATTATGTTCTTTAGGTGAATATGATGGGAATTAAAATTTTAATCGGTGATATTTTTGAAAGCAAAGCTGATGTTCTGGTCAATACGGTGAATTGTGTTGGCGTGATGGGCAAAGGCATTGCTTTGCAATTCAAAAAACGCTTTCCTGACATGATGAAAGATTACAAGAAACGTTGTGATGCAGGTTTGGTAAAACTTGGCGAACCCTATCTTTACCAAAACATGTTTGGCAAATCCATTTTGAACTTTCCCACCAAAAACCATTGGCGTGCAGTATCACGTTTACATGATGTGATTGATGGATTGAACTATTTTATTGAAAATTACCAATCTTGGAATATCAGGTCAATTGCCTTTCCACCACTAGGCTGCGGTAATGGCGGACTGGAATGGGAAGATGTAGGTCGTGTCATGTATCAGATGTTGTCTCATTTAGATATCGATATAGAAATTTATGCACCTTATGGGACAAAAAAATCGCAACTTACAGCAGAGTTCTTGTCTGAAAATATTGATGTAGACAATGACAGAAAAGGCCGAAATAAGAGCAAAATAAAAAATGAATGGGTCGCACTTCTTGAGGTATTGTACAGATTAAACAATGATCCATATGCCCCACCTGTTGGGAGAATCATTTTTCAGAAAATTTGTTATGTTATTACTGAACAGAAAATTGATACAGGGCTTCAATTTAAAAAATGGAGTTATGGACCTTTTTCAGACGATATCAAATCGATATTGTCAGTTTTTGCTAATGCAAATCTTACCTTGGAAACTGAGCTTGGAAGAATGATTCAACTTAAAATTGGACCTGAATACGAAAAATTTAGAAAAAAACATCTGTTCTATATAAAGTCAATTGAAAAAAAGATTTCAAAAACTGTCGATTTGTTCAGTCGAATAAAGAACAGTCAACAAGCAGAAGAAGTCGTTACCGTCTTTTATGTAGTTAAAAAGCTGAAAGAAAAAAACAAATCAATTTCTGAAAAAAGCGTAATGGATTATATTTCAGAGTGGAAAAATGACTGGTATAAAAATGACACAAGAAGACAGGCTACAGCTTCAGCCATTCGGCACCTACTTTTGCTCAAATGGATTGACGTAGAGCTCAGTGAATCTTTTATTAAAGAAGAAGCCTTTGTTTGAGCTGATGGTTGGTTTGTTTTTCAAGGAATGAACGAAGCCCAAACCAAACACGAATTAATCGAACCCGCTTTGCACAAAGCTGGATGGGGTCAGGTTGAGGGTAGCCGTTTATTGTTGGAGTTTCCCATCACCCAAGGTCGTTTGATTGGTCTGGGTCGCAGAGCACAGCCTTTAAAAGCTGACTATGTCTTGGAATACAAGAATCGCAGAATCGGTATCGTCGAGGCCAAAAAGCGGGATGTCTTTTACACCGATGGTGTGGGTCAGGCCAAGGATTATGCTGAGCGATTGAATATTCGTTACACCTTTTCCACCAATGGTTTAAAAATTTACAGCATCGACATGGATGAAGGTGTTGAAGGGGATGTGGATAGATTCCCAACACCGGATGAACTGTGGGAAATGACTTTTCCTTCACCGCTAGAAAACTACAAAAAAGAAATCGAAGCTTGGCGAGAGCGTTTGTTTACTGTACCTTTTGAAGACCGAGGTGGCACTTGGCAACCACGTTATTATCAGAACAATGCCATCACCAAAGTACTTGAAGCCATTGCGGCCAAGCAAGATCGCATCCTCATCACTTTAGCCACCGGTACTGGTAAAACTGCGATTGCTTTTCAAATCGCCTGGAAATTATTTCATGCCAAGTGGAATTTAAAACGTGATGGTTCACGCGGTCCTCGAATCCTGTTTCTGGCAGACAGGAACATCTTGGCAGATCAGGCCTTTAACTCTTTTAATGCGTTCGACACCATCGATGAAAATATTAAGGTACGCATAGACCCCAAAGAAATCCGTAAAAAAGGCAAAGTACCAACCAACGCCAATATCTTCTTCACCATCTTCCAAACTTTTATGACCAAAGTACAACAAGGTGAAATGGTACAAGAGGCAGAAACAGGTTATCCCTTGGCAGCTGAAGAAGTTGATGTTTATCAATTAGATGCTTATAACTTTGGTCAATATTCACCTGACTTTTTTGACTTGATTATCATTGATGAATGTCATCGAGGTGGTGCCAATGACGAAAGTTCATGGCGTGCGATTATGGAACATTTTTCATCAGCTGTACAATTGGGCTTAACGGCCACACCCAAACGTGATGTGAATGGTGACACTTATGCCTACTTCGGTGAGCCGGTTTATACCTATGCACTCAAAGATGGCATCAATGATGGCTTTTTATCACCTTTCAGGGTGAAGGAAATCCAAACCAATTATGATGAATACACCGTCACCTCGGATGATGAAATCATTCATGGCGAAGCTGAGGTCGGCGATACTTTTACCTATGCAGATTACGGCCGTAAAATCATTATTGAGCAGGTAGAACGCTATCGTGTTAAATATTTTATGGACATCATTAACCAAAGCCATAAGACGCTGGTATTCTGCGCAACGCAAGTCCATGCTGCTCATGTCAGGGATTTAATCAATCAACTCTCTGACAGTAAAAATATCAACTATTGCCATAGAGTCACCGCGGATGACGGGGATATGGGCGACCAGCATCTCCGTGATTTTCAGGACAATGAAAAGAGTATTCCGACCATATTAACCACCTCACAGAAATTAAGCACTGGAGTCGATGCGCCTGAAATACGGAATATTGTGTTGCTTCGGCCTGTTAATTCCATGGTAGAGTTTAAACAGATAGTAGGCAGAGGTACACGCTTATTCGATGGCAAGGATTACTTCACCATTTACGATTTCACCAAAGCACATCGAAACTTTCTCGATCCCGAATGGGACGGTCCACCGGAAGCCCCCGATGAGCCAACTGACAAAGGTGAAAAACCACCTTGTAATCTTTGTGGCCAGAAACCCTGTAAATGTGAAAAACCTGAAACGGGCTATTGTGAAGAGTGTCAAAATGACCCTTGTGTCTGCGATAAACCAGTCAAACAATGGGTCCAGGTCAAGTTATCCAATGGTAAAGCGCTAGAAATCGATGCCACATCGAAAACAACTTTCTGGAGTCCTGAAGGTAAGCCCATCTCAGCGACGGAGTTCATACAACAACTGTTTGGAGAGTTACCAGAATTTTTCAGCACAGAAGCCGAATTAAGAAAAATCTGGAGCGCACCTGGCACACGTCATCAATTACTCACCGAATTAGAAGAAAAAGGCTATACCAAAAACCAACTCGAAGACTTGAGAGACTTGGTCAAAGGTCAAGACAGTGATTTATTCGATGTGCTCAGCTACGTCGCATACCACAAAGACCTGATTCCCAGGGCTGAAAGGGCGCAAAGAGCCAGAAATAAACTGGTAGATTACACCAATGCCCAAAAAGAATTCATCGGTTTCATTCTCGAACAATATGTCTCTAATGGCGTATACGAATTAGACAACGAAAAACTCCCCCGACTACTGGAACTCAAATACCACAGCATCAATGATGCTAAAAACCAACTCGGCGACATCAACTCAATCAGAAACACCTTCATTGGATTTCAGGAATTTTTGTATGAACAATAAAAACAGGTCAAAAGGCCTTGCAAGTTTCTACTGTTTTGTTTAATCATAAGTGATTTTCAGCTTGTTTAATTGAAAGAAATAGAATCATGGGATCAAGGGGAGATTCTGTAAAACCATATTGAAGATAGAATTTTTTGGCTTGTTCGGATATG